>JAUNRP010000238.1 GCA_030544165.1 bacterium | reverse complement strand
TCATCCGTCGGCGGCGGAGTCGTATCCGCCGTGGAGAACGTGAAGCTCCAGAGGGTCAGCACGCCCTCCCCGATCACGTACCCCGGCAACGGCCGGGCCTGGACCGTGTCCGTGCCAACGCCGGGGTAGGTCCCCGGCTCCACCGGTGCGCCGTCGAGGTACCACTGGATGCCCTCCACGGGGAGGATCGTGGTGGTATCCCGCGCGGTCCCCGGGTGGTCCTCGAACACCGGCGCCGGGATCTCGGTGATGACCACCGGCTCGGCGAGTTGGGGCGCCACGAGGACCACGGCGGAGCGGGCCGGGACGGTGATCGTCCCCGTCTCGGCCACCCATTCGGTGGTGAGCAGGACCGGATCATCGTCGATGCCGTCGGTGTGGACCGGGGAGAGCTCGAGCTGTGTGCCAGCAAGCCCCTCCACGTCCTCGGTGATCGGCTCGGGGCTCGCGTTGAAGGCCACCAGCACCCCGTCCGTCTCGGGATCGATGTCCCTCCCCGTCGTGTCGTCGATCCACATGAGGATGAGCCCGGCGGTCTGCTCGGCACCGGCGTTCGGGAAGCTCACCATCTCCTGGATCAACGCGGTGGATCCCAGCGTGAGGAGCGGGTGTGCGCTGCGCAGCCGCAGCAACTCCAGGGCCTGCGCATTCGAGGCGGCGATATCCGCTGGCGCCGGCATGATGGCGGGGTTCTCGAGGTACGGGCGCATCGCGTCCCACTGCTCGGCGTTCTTCTCCGCAGGCGGCAGGCCCACACCGAAGTTGTTGGACTGCATGGACCAGTCGAGCGCGTTGAAGTGGTCCCCGGAGTTGTAGGAGTCCCGGTCCATGGACTTGCTGCGCAGCAGGTCCGTTCCGGCGTGCCAGAACGAGGGCGACTGGGAGAGCGCCACCGTGGCCAGGGAGAGCGTGTTCATGCGGATCCGGTCGGACATGTCCGTGTCCGCAGGCAGCTTCCACACGGCGAGGTCGAACAGGGTCTCGTTGTCGTGGGCATCCACATAGTTCACGGACTCGGACGGGTGCGTGGCGAAGCCCGCGGGCTGGCCGTTGTAATCGATCGAGGTCCCGGACTGGACGATGCCCTGCGAGGTCACGAACGAGTAGTTCTTCAGGTTGCCGGCGAGCCCGAGCCTGATCAGGTCCTGCCCGTGCCGCAGCGCGGCAAGCTGGTCCTCGGGACTCTGCTCCGAGACACCGTTCGGGTCCGTGTACAGACCGGTGCCAAATCCCTGGAACTCGGACTTGTTGGAGTCGAACGGCCCTCCGCCGTGGACGGCATCGCGGAGGCGATCGTTGAATGCTCCGATACGGGTCCCGTCGAGCTGGCCCTGGGTCGCCTGGTAGAAACGGGCGTTGTTCTCCACCTCGCCGAAGTCCCAGCCCTCGCCGTACAGGTAGATGGCCGCGCCATCCACGCCGTCGGCCTCGAGGGTGAGCTCGTCGAGGGCGGCCCGGACCGCCTCCATGTTCGCCCGGGAATGGTGTCCCATGAGGTCGAAGCGGAAGCCGTCCACCCGGTAGTCGCGGGCCCAGGTGACCACCGAGTCCACCATCAACTGCTCGGCCATCTCGTGCTCGGTGGCGATGTTCTGGCAGCACGTGGAGGTCTCCACCGCGCCAGCGAGGTTCAGGCGGTGGTAGTAGCCCGGCACCACCTTGTCCAGCACCGAGCGTTCGCCCTGACCGGAGGCGGCCGTGTGGTTGTAGACCTTGTCGAGCACCACCTGGTAGCCCATCCGGTGCAGGCCCCCCACCATCTCCCGGAAGGCGGCCGTGCGATCCCCTCCCACCTGGTTCCCGTCAGCCGCGTAGGAGCCCTCCGGGGTGTTGTAGTGGTATGGGTCGTAACCCCAGTTGAAGGCGTCACGGTCGGCCACGGCGGTGACGGCGGCCTGCTGCTCCTCGGAGGCGGGGCCCGCCTCGGGAACATCCGGCTCCTCCTGGAGTGCCCGGTCCTCCTCGATCGTGGCGATATCGAAGGACGGGAGCAGGTGGATCGTGTTCATCCCCGCATCCGCGAGGCGTGTCAGCGCGTTGACGCCGTCGGTCCCCTCGAGCGCGAAGGCCTCGTAGGTGCCGCGGAGTTCCTCAGGCACCGTCTCATCGGAGATCGAGAAGTCGCGGATGTGGAGCTCGTAGATCGTGCGGTCCACGAACTGCTCGATCACGGGAGCCGGGTTCTGGGCCCACACCTCCGGCGCCCAGGCCGGATCCGCGAGGTCTAGGATCACGGAGTGGGTGGAGTTGAGGGTGAGGCCCACGGAGTAGGGATCGGTCACCACGTTGCCCACCACCCGGTCGAGCGCGGGAACGAACACCTCCACCTCGAACTGGTAGGCCCGGTTGACCCACGAGGCATCTCCGGTCACGCTCCAGGTGCCATCCGGACCACGCTGCATCGCGATGGACTCGGCGGTGCCCACGGCCGTGGCCCGCATCATCGGGCTGACCTCCTGCAGATCGTCGAAGAGTAGCAGCTCCACGTTCCGTGCGGTGGGCGCCCAGAGCCGGAGGGTGGGGACACCATCGGAGAAGGTCACGCCCAGGTTGCCGGCGCCGCGGGCATCCTCCGCATAGAGGTCATCGAGGACTCCCGGGATCTGCAGCCCGGTGAAGACCTCGGCCACACCCTCAGAACTGCGTTGCACCACCGCGAGGGCGCCGGTCAGCGCCTCCTCGATCGCGCCGCGCGTCGCCCCCTCGAGTGTGAGCGCGAGGAATCCGGTGAGGTGCCCGCGCGTCTCCAGGTGCTCGGCCGTCAGGCCATCCTCCGAGTAGACGAGGTCCGCGAGTTTGGCCGCAGGCGCACCCTCACCGCCGCTGACCTCTCCATCCACGAGCGTCATCCCACCATCCGGATCGGTCCACAGCTCCCACGTGGTGGCGGCAGGGTCCGGCGCCAGGTTCGCGGGCCATGCCACGGTCCCCTGGTCCAGCCAGTGCCCCAGGTACTGCCCGAGCCCGGGGAGCGGTGGGTCCTCCACGAGGATCTCGAGCAAGTGGGTGGTGATGTCGTAGTTGAAGGTCACGAGCTTGTTGGCTCCCGTGGAGAACGAGTAGTTGGCCCCGTCGCGCACCCCGTCCACGCCGTAGTTCTCACCCCAGGACAGTCCGTGCGCCACCTTCACCTCGTAGGTGCCGGCAGGCAGTGTGGTGGTGGACCAGGTATACGTCCCGTCCCCTGCGGCGTCGAACATGAGGGTACTGAGGCAGTCGGGCTGCCAGTCACCGGGGCAGCCGGCGGCCGCGTTGAACGAACCGGGGAGGGTGATCACCGGAGACTGTGCGGTGTTGAAGAACAGGTGGGTGTCCGGATCGTAGTAGAAGGTGACGCTCTGGCTCTCCGCGAGGCTGTAGGTGGCGTTCTCCCCGCCCGGGACCCCGCCCACCCCGTAGTTCTCGTCCCCCCAGCCCCCCACCCCGATCTTGGTCTCGGTGCGGGCCGCCCGAAAGGGCCCCCTGCGCCGGGGCAGCC
>JAUNRP010000237.1 GCA_030544165.1 bacterium | reverse complement strand
TCTACCACGGCCACTTCAAGACCAACCGCAACAAGCTCTCCGAGATGCCGAACCTCTGGGGCTACGCGCGGGACCTGTTCCAGACGCCGGGCTTCGGGGACACGGTGGACTTCCAGCAGATCAAGGAGCACTACTACGTGGTGCACACGGACCTGAACCCGCTCTCCATCATCCCCGTGGGCCCGGACCTGGACCTCTGGCTCACCCCGCACGGCCGGGAGGCACTCGGCGGGCGGCCGTTCGGCGAGGGCACCCCGCCCGGGCCGGTGCGCCCGGACGAGGTACCGCCCCACACGATCCTCTAGAGGTTGAGGGTGAGCTGCGTTCCCGCGGGAACGTTCTCGATCATCCTCAGGTGCGCGAGCGCCGGGTTCTCCGCGAGGATCTTCGCGCCGTTCGCCGCTGCGCGCAGCGCCGCCACCTCGGCGCGGGCACGCTCCAGGGCGGCCTGGCCCTCCGCCTTGGCGGCGGCAACCGCCACGGCGGCGCGGCGCACCTCGGCGGGCAGGATCACGTCCTTCACCGTCACGGCGAGCACCTCGATCCCGTAGCCGGCGGCCCCCCGGGCCACGGCGGCCGTCATCTCCGCCACCGGAAGGGCGGACGTGCGCTGCGCCAGTTCCTCCAGGGAGAGCACGGCCACGGCCTCGCGCAGCGCCACCTGGGCCGCGAGGTAGACCACCATCTCCGGAGCATCCGAGCGCTCCACGTAGAGCACGGGATCCACCACGCGCATACGCACGGCGGCGGAGACCTTCACGGGGATCTGCTCGGAGGTGAGGATCTCCTGGGTGTCGATCATGAGGAGCGATTCGCGCAGCGAGACGTGACGGTACGCGGCGCCGCGGGCGCGGCGATGCGCGCCGGCGCCCAGCACGCGGCCGGGGGCGGCCCCGGCGTACTCGATCGCGACCTCGCCCGGCTCCACCTGGAAACGGGTGAACAACATGTGGCGGCCTCCTTCCAAAGCGCCGATGTAGCGCCCCCGGCAGGCACCAGGGGCGGCGGGGGCGGCGCGCCGGAGCGCGTGCCCGCAGGGCCGAGCGTGGTGGGATTCCTGCCGGAGGCACCGGATGGGGACTCGAACCCCGCCGCTTGCGCGGATTTCCTGTGCCTGTCCGCCCCCGCGCAACACGCCGGCGGTGGCGGCACGCCGCTCCTACCGCTTCCGCGAGGGCAAACGCGAATGAGCCTGCCACAGTGCCCCGGCCACCCGCCACCGAATACTCCGGATATCCCCCCTCCCCTTCGCGCCCGCCCGCTGCCATGCTCTCCCCATGAGAGCCCTCCAGCACGAACGCTACGGCGATCCCCGCAAGGTCCTGCGCCTCACCGAGATCCCCGAACCACCGGCCCCCGGCCCCGGCCACGTGATCATGGAGCCCGAGGCGTGGAGCCTGAACGCCGCCGACTGGCACATGGTCCGCGGCGAGCCCACCTTCGCCCGCCTCGAGCTCGGCCTGCGCGCCCCCAAGGCCCGCGTCCCCGGCTGCGACCTCGCCGGCACCGTCACGGCAACCGGCGACGGCGTCACGCACCTTTCCCCCGGAACCCGCGTCCTCGGCACGGTCTTCAACGCGGGCTTCGGCGCGTTCGCGCAGCGCGTCACCGTCCCCGTGGACCGGCTCGTCCCCCTCCCCGACGGCGTGGACGCGCCCTCCGCCGCGGCCTCACCCCTGGCTGGGAGTACCGCCCGTCAGGCCCTCGAGCGGGCGGGGGGCGTCCGCCCCGGCATGCGCGTGCTCGTGCTCGGCGGCACCGGGGGCGTGGGCTCCTTCGTGGTGCAGCTCGCCCGGCAGGCCGGCGCCGAGGTCACCGCCAGTGCTTCCACCGCCAATCTGGACCTGCTGCGCGGCCTCGGCGTCCAGGCGATCGACCACACCACCACCGATCCCCTCGCGGGCGGCCCGGAGTTCGATCTCCTCATCCAGTGCGGTGGCACCGCCACCGCCCGCCAGTGCCTGACCCGGGTGGCGAAGGACGGCGCGGCGGTGCTCCTGTCCGGGGACTCGCCGAACACGTTCTTCGGGCCGCTCGGGCGCCTGGTCGGGGCCAAGCTGCTGGCGCCCCGCGTGCCCCAGCGGCTGGTGACCTTCACGGTGGCGCCCACCCGGGACGATCTCGAGTTCCTCGCGGCCCGGCTCGCGGACGGAAGCCTCGTCCCCGTCGTCGGGAGGGAGGTGGCGTTCGAGGAGATCCCGGACGCGCTCGCGGACCTGTACCGCGGCGGGAGTGCGGGGAAGATCGTGGTGCGGCGCTGACCTACTCGAGGACCACCGGAACCTGCGCCCAGCCCGAGCCGGGGGCCTCCAGGCGGACGGGGGCCTCGCCGTCGAAGGGGTGGATCCAGCGGGTCCCTGCGAGCAGTGCGGAGATGGCCACGCGCAGCTCCATGAGGGTCAGCGCCATGCCGGGGCAGACGTGGGGGCCTGTGCCGAACACGAGGTTGTTCGCGAGGTTCTCCACGGGCCGGAACTCGTCGGGATCCCCCATGACGAGCGGGTCGCGGTTGGCGGCCGTCCAGTTGAGCACCACGCGGGCGCCCTCCGGGATCTTTACCCCCGCCACGTCCACCTCGCGGGTGGTGATGCGGCGGTTGGCCACGAACGGGTCGTCGATGCGGAGGATCTCGAGGATCGCGTCCTCGAGGAGCAGGGTGTCCTGCGCCTGGGCGTCGAAGCGCATGTCCTCCTGGACCACGGGATCGTTCGCGAGGTGGTGGACGAGCACGCCGAGCGAACTGGCGAGCGAGCCGAGGTCCCCGGCGGTCCAGTTGCGCAGGATCGAGACGATCTCCTCGCGCGTGAGGGGGCGGCCGTCCACGGTCTCGCGCATGAGCCGGGAGGTGGGGTCCTCCCCGGTGCCGTCCTTCCCGTCCAGGATGGACTCGAGCATGGCATCGAACTCGGCGGCCACGGCCGCGGTGCGCTCGTACTCCCCGGAACGGGTGGCCTCGCGGTTCCGGGCCATCCAGTCCACCAGGTGGCCCTCCAGGGACTCCGGCCACCCGAGCCACTCGAGCTGGGTGCGGACCGCGAACGGGACGGCAAAATCGGCCAGGGTCTTCACCCTCTCCCCGCGGGGCAGGCCTGCCACGATCGCCTCGGCGTGCGCCCGGCACTGGGCCTCCTGGGCGTCCACCTCCGCCCGGGTCATGTAGCGCTCCACGATCTCGCGGTACGCGGCGTGCTCGGCGCCGTCGAGGGAGTTGGGGATCGCGCGGTGGCGGGAGACGGCGGAGGAGAAGGTCTCCGGATCGTTCGCGGCGGCCAGCACCTCGGCGTGACCGAGGAGGGAGTAGGTGCCGCCCTCGTGCTGGACGGGGCAGCGGGCGCGGGCGGCATCCAGTTCCTCGCGCAGGTCAGGGACCGTGGCGGCGGCAGGATCGTGGGCGCCCGGAGGAGGGACGTGCGTCATGGAAGGAGCCTAGTGCTCGCCCGATCCCTCGCCAGTCACGAAGTCGATGAGCTCCTCCATGCGGCCCAGCAG
>JAUNRP010000236.1:1743-3497 GCA_030544165.1 bacterium | reverse complement strand
CGGGCCGACGGCGCGCGCGCCACGCCGGGAACGCCACGCCGCGCGAATGACACGCGTGTAGTTCGATCGGTAGACTGACCCAATCCCGATCCGAGGAGTTGGAATGACCGAGGCGCTCGCCCCCCTTCGCCCGCTCGCCGATGCGCCGGCGCGCGCGGGACTGAGCGAGATCGAGTCCGGAATCCTCTCCTTCGAGAAGCAGTGGTGGCGCTACGCGGGAGCCAAGGAGACGGCGATCCGCGAACTCTTCGACATGAGCGCCACCCGCTACTACCAGGTCCTCAACGCCCTACTGGACAACGAGGCGGCGCTCGCCGCGGAGCCCCTGCTCGTGAAGCGGTTGCGCCGGCTGCGTGAGAGCCGCCACCGCGAGCGCTCGGCACGTCGGACACCGCCAGCCGCGCGATAGGCCGTAGCCTTGGTGCCATGACCCAGTATCCGGAGGACGAGTTTGATCGGGCAGCCCAGACCCGTGGGCCAAAGGGCGTTCACCGGCCGGCCGAGTCAACGTGGCGGAAGTTTCTCCCGATCATCGCCGCGATCATCCTGGGTCCGCTGCTGGCGTGGGGCTTCATCTCCGCCCTGAACAGGGACAACGAGGGGGACCCCGTAGCGGACCCGACTCCCACCGGCACCGTGACGGCCACCGAGCCGGGCACGGGAGGCACCGGAGAAACCGGAGATCCCGGGACCACCGATCCCACCTCCCCAGCGCCGCCCACCGATGCCGCCACCACGGAGCCGCCGGTGACCGAGGAGCCGGAACCCGAGCCGCAGGTGAACTACGACGCCGAGGTCACCGTGTACAACGGCGCCCGCGTGGCAGGCATCGCGGGCCGCACCGCCGCCCGCCTCGAGACCGCCGGCTTCACCAACCTCACCCCGGACAACTGGAACGCCGCCGATCCCGCGGCGAGCACCGTGTACTACAACAACGCCGAGCTGGCGGACACGGCGGCGCAGGTGGGAGCCGATCTGGGCATCGCCAACGTGTCGGAGAACGCTGACGCCACGGAGTCCATCGCGGTGGTCCTCCGCACCGATTTCCAGGAGTAAGCCGGTCCGTGGCCCTCTCGGACGTCATGCACCCCTCGTGGGCTCGCGCGATGGCGCCCGTGGAGGAGCAGATCACGGCCATGGGTGCCATGCTCCGCGCCGAGATCGCGGCCGGAAACGGCTACCTCCCCGCCGGCACGGACGTGCTCCGCGCCTTCACCTACCCGCTTGACGGCGTGAAGGTGCTGATCGTGGGGCAGGACCCCTACCCCACCCCCGGGCACGCGATGGGACTCTCGTTCTCTGTCCAGCCGCACGTGCGCCCCATCCCCCGCTCGCTGGACAACATCTACCGCGAACTCGCGAACGATCTCGGCGCCACCCGCGTCCCGCACGGGGACCTCACCCACTGGGCCGAGGAGGGTGTCATGCTCCTCAACCGGGTCCTCACCGTTCGCCCCGGCACGCCCGCCTCCCACCGTGGGCGCGGCTGGGAGGCCATCACCGACCACGCCATCCAGGCCCTCGTGGCGCGCGAACGCCCACTGGTGGCGATCCTCTGGGGCCGCGATGCGCAGTCGCTCGCGCCCGCGCTCGGGAGCACGCCGATCATCGCGAGCCCCCACCCCTCGCCGCTCTCGGCGTCCCGGGGATTCTTCGGCTCACGCCCGTTCACCCGCGCAAACGCAGCGCTCGAGGCGCAGGGGGCCACCGGCATCGACTGGCAACTCCCGTCCTGACCCGGCCCCGACGACGCA
>JAUNRP010000236.1:0-1643 GCA_030544165.1 bacterium | reverse complement strand
GCGCGGTCAGTCCCGCAGCATCTCCGCCACGGCGAACGCCATCTCGAGGGCCTGCTGGTGGTTGAGGCGCGGATCCACGAGGGTCTCGTAGCGCTGGGCGAGGCGGGTCTCGTCCAACTCCTCGGCGCCGCCGAGGATCTCGGTGACGTCATCACCGGTGAGTTCCACGTGCAACCCGCCGGGCACGGTGCCGAGCGCGGAGTGGACCTCGAAGAAGCCCTTGACCTCATCCAGGATCGAGGAGAACTCGCGGGTCTTGTAGCCGTTCTCGGTGGTGATGGTGTTGCCGTGCATGGGATCGCAGATCCAGACCACGGGGATGCCGGCGTCGCGCACGCCCTCCACCAGAACGGGGAGCGCCTCGCGGACCCTGGCCGCGCCCATGCGCGTGATGAAGGTGAGTCGGCCCGGAATGCCCTCGGGATTGAGCTTCTCCGCGAGGCCCACCGCGTCCGACACCGTGGACGTGGGCCCCAGCTTCACTCCCACCGGGTTCTTGACCCGGGAGAGCAGGTCAACGTGGGCGCCGTCCACCTGGCGGGTCCGCTCGCCGATCCACACGAAGTGGGCGGAGGTGTCATACGGCTGGCCGGTGCGCGAATCGATGCGGGTGAGCGCGCGCTCGTAGTCCAGGAGGAGCGCCTCGTGGGAGGAGTAGAACTCCACGGTCTTGATGGCCTCGAAGTCCACGCCCGCGGCGCCCATGAAGCGCACGGCGCGGTCGATCTCCGCGGCGAGCACCTCGAAGCGGGCGTACGCGGGGTTGCGCATGAAGCCCTTGTTCCACTCGTGCACGCGACGCAGGTCCGCGAAACCGCCGTACGTGAACGCCCGGATCAGGTTCAGTGTGGAGGCCGAGGCGTGGTAGCTGCGCAGGAGGCGCTGCGGGTCCGGCATGCGCTCGTCCTCGGTGAAGCCGTGGGCGTTGACCGCATCGCCGCGGTAGGCCGGGAGGGTCACGCCCTCCCGCGTCTCCGTGTCCGCCGAGCGCGGCTTGGCGTACTGCCCCGCCATCCGGCCCATCTTCACCACCGGCACCGAGGCGCCGTAGGTGAGGACCGCGGACATCTGCAGGATCGTCATGATCTTGGTGCGGATCGCGTCCGCCGTGTTGTGCGCGAACGTCTCGGCACAGTCCCCGCCCTGCAGCACGAACGCGTCCCCGCGGCTCGCCTCGGCGAGCCGTTCCGTGAGCTTGTCCGCCTCACCGGCGAACACCAGCGGCGGCATCGCGGCCAGGTCCTTCACGGCGGCGTCCAGGGCTGGCTGGCTCGGATAGGTGGGCTGCTGCACGCGCGGCAGCTCCCTCCAGTGCTCCAGGCCGTCCAACACCTCCGGGTGTGCCTCCACGCCCGCTCCTTCCGCTCTCGCTGCGCAAGTCAACGCTCGCCATGATACGTGGGGCTCCGTGGGCCCGGTCCCGCTGTCCATTCCCCTGTGTTCCCGACGGCGGGGCCTCCCTGGTCCTTGGGGTTCTGTTGGTCCGGGCGCCTCCCCCGACGGCGGGGCCTCCCTGGTCCCTGGTGTTCTGTTGGTCCGGGCGCACCCGCGCCGCGCGAACCGGACACAACAACGTGTCCGCGAACTGGGCGGGCTCAGGCTTCTGCGCAACACGGTTTCGTGGAGGTGTTGTGGTGCGTGGT
>JAUNRP010000235.1 GCA_030544165.1 bacterium | reverse complement strand
CCGCCATCTCCGCGGCCATCCGCGTCAGGTAGCGCTCCACCGAGCGGTCCACGAACAGCATCATCAACTCGGTCTTGTCATGCGCGTACGTGTACAACGAACTCCGCGCCATCCCCGCCCGCGCCGCCACCCCGGCCAGCGTGAGCTCCGCGAAACCGTGCTCGTCCATCTCCACGCCGAACGCGTCGAGGATGCGGCCCCACACCAACTCCCGGTGGGCCGCAACGTTCTCCGCCTCGATCTTCGGCATGTGGCGAGTATCCCACTCGTTTCCTATATGTTGCGACTTCCCGACGCGGCGTCGTAATCTTCAAAGCGTGTTCCTCGCCCGAGCCGAGATCCGGCGTTCCCGCGGCAAGTTCCTCATGCTCACAGCGGCAGTCGGGCTCCTCGCGTTCCTCATCCTCGTCCAGCAGGCGATCGCCGGCGCACTCGTGACCTCGTTCAACGGGGCCATCAAGAACCAGACCGCGCCCGTGCTCGTCTACGCCACGGACGCCCTCCGCTCGCCCCAGGGCAGCATCATCACCCCCGACTGGGAGGAACTCATCGCGGACGATCCGTCCGTGGCCGCCACCTCCCGCATCGGAATCCTGGCCACAACGGCAGAGATTGCCGACGACGGAGCTGGAGTTGCGTCGTCGGGCGAGGCTACCGTCACGATCTGGGGGGCGGAGGACGCCGCGCTCGGAGGGCCGGCGGAGCCCGTGGAGGGGCGCGCGGTGGAGAGTTCCGGGGAGGCCGTGGCCACGCGCGGCGACCTCGCGCTGGGGGACACCGTGACGCTCTCGGGCGAGGAGGAGGACCTGACCTTCACCGTGGTGGGCCTCGTCCAGGACGCGCAGGTGAACGTGACGCCCACGGTGTACGTCTCGTTCGAGGACTTCGAGGCCGCCCAGGGGGTGCTCAACCCGTTCGCGCGCGGCGTGCTGCCGTCCATGATCGGGGTGGAGCCCGCCGAGTCCGCGGAGGAGACGGTGGCGGCGCTGCTGGAGGCCTCGCCCGCGATCGAACCTCTGACCCGCGAAGCTGCGGCGGACGAGTTCCCCGGGGTGGGGCCGGTGAACACCTCGTTCCTGATCATCCTCGGTCTGTTCGGGTTCGTGGTGCCGCTGGTCACCGGCCTGTTCTTCCTGATCCTCACGTTCCAGAAGTCCAAGGCGCTGACGCTGCTGCGGGCCGTGGGCGGGCGCGCCTCGGTGCTCGGGCGCTCGCTGCTGATCCAGGTGGTGCTGGTGCTCGGGATCGGGCTCGCGGTGGGGGCCGCGCTGTACTGGGTGACCACTCTGTTCGAGATCGGCGGGCTGCGCCTCGAGTTCTCGTGGGCCTCGGTGGGCCTGTGGGCGGGGCTGCTGCTGGTGCTCGGAGTGCTCTCGGCGCTCGCATCGGTGCGCCGGGTGCTCGCGATCGAACCGGTCGAGGCGACGAAGGGCGGTCACTGATGGGACTGGCACTACGTGAACTGCGGCGGAACCCCGGGCGCTTCGGGGTGGCCACCGTGACCCTGACCCTGATCGCGATGCTGCTGATCTTCCTGGGCGCCCTGCTGGACGGGTTGCTGCGCTCGATCACCGGCGGATACCTGGCCCAGCCGGGTGACGTGGTGGTGCTCTCCGCCGATTCCGGCGATGTGCTGAGCGGATCCGTGGTCTCCGCGGACGCACGCTCGGACGTGGAGGCGGGGCTCCCCGAGGGCGCCGAGGTGGGGGCCTTCAACTCCCTGACCGTGGGCGCCCGCCTCGAGAGCGCGGACGAGCGCGATCTGAATGCCACCACCCTCTACGGCGTGGAGATGGCGCCCGAGGGCGTGAACCTGGACGAGGTCACCGACGGTTCCGTGTGGGCCGATCCGGACCTGGGCTTCGCGGCGGGAGACGAACTCCTGCTGGGACCCGCCCAAGTAGCCGTGACCGTGGCGGGGGTGTCCGCTGAGGGGGCCTCGCCGTCGGAAGGGGGGCTGTGGACCACGCCCGCCACCTGGGCGGAGGTGCACGCGGCCTCGCGGCCCGGGGCGGCGCTCGATGAGGGCGCCAGCCAGGGGCTCGTGGTGGCGCTCGGGGAGGACGTGGCCGCGGATGACGTGGAGGCCGCGATCGCCGCGATCCAGGAGGACGAGAACCTCAAGGCGCTGACCATCGAGGACGCCGCCAACGCGATCCCCGGCGTGGCCGAGCAGCGCACCACGTTCGCTCAGATCCAGATCGTGACACTCGCGATCGCGCTGCTGGTGGTGGCGCTCTTCTTCGCGCTGCTGACCGTGGAGCGCACCGGCCTGTACGGGGTGCTCAAGGCGATGGGTTCGCGGACCTCGCGGATCTTCTCCGGAGTGGTGCTGCAGGCGTTCGTGGTCACCATGATCGCGGGGGCCGTGGGCTCCGCGCTCGTGCTCGCCGCCGGATACTTCATTCCCACCGGGTCGGTGCCGTTCGCGCTCTCACCCGGACTGTTCCTCACGTCCGCGGGCGCACTGGCGCTCGCGGCCATCATCGGATCGGCGTTCTCCCTGCGCCGGGTCCTCGCAATCGACCCCGCAGCCGCAATCGGAGGAGACGCATGAGCAACGCAACGGATACGAGACGGGAGCGCCGTCGTCGGGAAGAAGAGGCTTCGGAGGGCCGGGCGAGCGCGCAGGGCAACGGGAGCGCTGGCGGGTCTGGGTACGCGCTGGAGCTGGAGGGGGTGCGGAAGGTCTACCCGATGGGGGACCAGGAGGTGGTGGCCCTCGACGGGATCGACCTGAAGGTGGGATCGGACGAGATCCTCGCGCTGGTGGGGCCGTCCGGCTCCGGGAAGACCACGCTGTGCACGATCGCGGGCGGGATTCTCTCCGCCTCGGATGGCGCCGTGAACGTGAGTGGGGAGGACATCACCGAGTACTCGGCGAAGGAGCTCACCGAGTTCCGCCGGACCAAGGTGGGGTTCGTGTTCCAGTCGGTGAACCTGGTGCCGTTCCTGACGGCGCGGGAGAACCTGATGGTGGTCAGCGAGCTCGGGCCGGGTGGGCTCTCGCGCTCGGAGGCGCGGCAGCGGGCCGATGAGCTGCTGGAGGAGCTCGGGCTCGAGAATCGCGGGGACAACCTGCCGGGGCAGCTCTCGGGTGGGCAGAAGCAGCGCGTGGCGATCGGCCGGGCGCTGATGAACTCACCGCAGTTGGTTCTGTTTGACGAGCCGACCTCGGCTTTGGATTCCAAGTTGGGTGACCAGGTGGTGGCGCTCATCCGCGAGGAGATGAAGCAGCGGGGGACCGCGGCGATCATCGTGACGCACGATGATCGCATCACCCACTACGCGGACCGGACCGTCCGGATCGAGGACGGCCGGATCGTGGATGATGGGACGGGGCTCTCACTGGACAAGCCGCGCCGGCTCGTGCAGCGGGCGGTGAAGGGCGTGCAGGAGATGTTCGGCGGCGGCACCGAAGACCTGGTGGCCCAGGACGGGGAGAAGTCGGACGAGGAGACGTCAGAGGACTGACGCCCCGCCCTCCCCGGCCTTCCC
>JAUNRP010000234.1 GCA_030544165.1 bacterium | reverse complement strand
CTTCCTCCTGGGCGGCCTCCTCCTGCGCGGCGGGCGACTCCTCCGTGACCGCACCCGCGCCGGAGACCGGCTCGAAGGGCTCGGGGTTCTCCGGCTCGGCGCCGCCGGGCACGCTGGCCTCGGCCGTGGAGGCTGCGTCAGTCTCGAGGACCGAGCCCACCACCGGCTCGTCGTCCTCACTCACCTCCACCTGCACGAACTCGGTGGCCTCCGCGGGAACCTCCTCGATGGTCTCGTCAGAGGTGGCATCCTGTGGAGCCTCCACCGTGGCGTCTTGCGGAGACTCCTGCGCGGCACCCTGCGCCGGGTCTGCCGACTCTGCGGGCACGGACTCATCGGCCGGCACGGCCTCGTCCTCCGCAGGGGTGGCATCCGGCGCCCCGGTGGGGGTGGAGGCGTCCGAGATGGGTCCGGATTCCGGCTCCGCCTGCAACGGCTCGCCCTCGGCAGAGGCGGCGGCCGGGACCGAGGGGGCGCCGCCGTCGGGCCCTACGGACGTCACACCCTCGTGAGAAGGGGAGGACGCGGGAGTGGGGGCGTCGCTCGTGGACGGTACCGAAGCCTCGGGAGAAGGGGTGGGCTGGGTGCGGGGAGTCTCGCTCACGGATGTCACTCCTTTGTGTGCGGCAGGCGGGCTGCCGTCGGGACGCAGGCCACCGCTGGACGTGCGGAGGCTCCGTCAGTCTAGGGCAATCGGCGCAGCTAGGCGGCGGCCGATCCGCACCCAGACGTAGACTGGTGCGCGTGATTCTCCAGCGACTCATCTCGGACGTGTTTGCCGAGAACTGCTACCTCCTCGCGAGCAGCGAGAACCGCCAGGCCGTGGTGGTGGACCCCGGCAGCGGGATCGCGCCGCACGTGGCCGAGGCGCTCGAGAACCATGGGCTGGAGCTCGCGGCGGTCCTGCTCACCCACGGCCACCCGGACCACGTGTGGGACGCGGCGGAGGTGGCGGGGGACAAGCCCGTCTACATCGCGGAGCCGGACGCCTACCGCCTGGACGATCCGCTCGTCCACCAAAGCCCCCTCACCCCCGTGCTGCGGCAGGTGCTCCCGTTTCCGTACCGCAGGCCGGAGAATGTCCAGCTCCTCCCGCCCCACCTCCTCGAGGGGGGCGGCGCAGAGCTCGTCCCCGGCATCCCCCTTCGTGCCCTCCCTGCACCCGGCCACAGCGAGGGTTCCACCATCTTCTTCCTGGGAGGGGAGTGGGACGCGAGCACCGTGGAGATGGCGGGCGCCGAACCCGGCACCCGCAGCCTGGTCCTGACCGGTGACGTCCTCTTCAGGGGGTCGATCGGCCGCACCGACCTGCCGGGCGGGGACCCCGAGGTGATGACCTGGACCCTGCGGACCCTCAGACAGGTGATCGCTCCCGATTCCATGATCTTCCCCGGCCATGGCGAGGCCACCACCATGCGCCATGAGCTCGCCACCAACCCGTTCCTGCGATAGCGGCGCCCGGAGCCCCCCCACCAACCCGCCAGAACCGCCACCCCACCAGCCCGCGCGGCACCTGAAAGGACCTCTGCATGGCACGCACCCCCCTCTCCGGATTCCCCGAGTGGACCCCGGCCGGACGCGTTGTGGAGCAGCACGTCATCGACCACATACGCCGTACGTTCGAGCTCCACGGCTTCGCGGGGATCGAGACCCGGGCGGTGGAGCCGCTCGAGGAACTGATGCGCAAGGGCGAGACCTCCAAGGAGGTCTACGTGCTGCGCCGCCTGCAGGAGACGGAGGAGGGGGCAGACTCCGAGCTCGGCCTCCACTTCGACCTCACCGTGCCGTTCGCCCGCTATGTGCTGGACAACTCCCACCACCTCGCGTTCCCCTTCAAGCGCTACCAGATCCAGAAGGCCTGGCGCGGGGAGCGCCCCCAGGCGGGCCGCTTCCGCGAGTTCCTGCAGGCGGACATCGATGTGGTGGGCCAGGACACCCTGCCCTTCGTGTTCGAGGTGGAGGTGGCGATCGTCATGGCCGAGGCCCTCGCCGGAATCCCGGGCGTGGACGTGGTGATCGGCGTCAACAATCGCAAGCTCTCCCAGGGGTTCTACGAGGCGATCGGCCTCGATGACGTGGAGGGCACCCTGCGGATCGTGGACAAGCTGGCCAAGGTGGGGCCGGGCACCGTCACCGAGATGCTCGTGACCGAGCTCGGGGCCAGCCACGCCCAGGCCGAGGCCGCCCTCCAGCTCGCCGCCATCCGCGCCACCACCGGCGCCGAGGTCTCCGAGCAGGTCCGCGCGCTGGGCGCCCGCTCCGAGAATCTCGAGGAGGGCCTGGATGAACTCTCGCGCCTCCTGGACGCCGCCTCCGCCGCCATTCCGGGACGCATCCAGGCGGACCTCTCGATCGCCCGCGGCCTGGACTACTACACCGGCACCGTCTACGAGGGCACCATCCGCGGCCACGAGCACTACGGCTCGGTCTGCGCGGGCGGCCGCTACGACTCCCTCGTCTCGGACGGCAAGCGCACCTTCCCCGGCGTGGGCCTCTCCCTCGGCATCTCGCGCCTGCTCTCCTTCGTGCTCGGCAACGAGCTCGCCACCGCCTCCCGCCCGGTGCCCACCGCCGTGCTCGTGGCGGTCACCGAGGAGACCGAGCGCCCCGATTCGGACGCGATCGCGCGGACGCTGCGGGAGCGCGGCATCCCCACGGAGGTCTCGCCGACGGCCGCCAAGTTCGGCAAGCAGATCCGGTACGCGGACCGCCGCTCGATCCCGTTCGTCTGGTTCCCCGAGTCCGGCGAGGTCAAGGACATCCGCTCCGGAGATCAGGTGGCGGCCGATCCCGCCGCCTGGACCCCGCCCGCCGAGGACCTCGCCCCGCGGGTGCTGGTGGCCGAATGACGGCGGCACCGGAGGTCCACGCCGCCCTCACCCGGCTCCGCTCGGCCCTCGCCGCGCTCACCTTCCCCCTCCCCGTCGACGGCGCAGCCTCGGCCGCGTCCACCCGTGACCGTCTCGTCAACCAACTGGACGACTACGTCCTGCCGAGGTACTCGAACCTGGACGCACCCCTTCTCGCCGTGGTGGGCGGCTCGACCGGCGCGGGCAAGTCCACCATCGTCAACTCCCTGCTCCTGTCCACCGTGGCCGCCTCCTCCGCGATCCGTCCCACCACCCGCCGTCCCCTCCTTCTCCACCACCCCGACGACGAGGCCTGGTTCACCACCGCCCGTATCCTCCCGAACTTCCCCAGGGTCCGCGTGGCCGATGACGCCGCGCCCACCCCGGCCCTCACCGCCTCGCAACTCGAGCTGGAGGTCCGCGCCACCGCGCACCTGCCGGCCGGCCTCGCCCTGCTCGATGCCCCGGACATCGATTCCGTGGTGGACCAGAACCGGGCCACGGCCGCGCAACTGCTGGGCGCCGCCGACCTGTGGCTATTCGTCACCACCGCCGCGCGCTACGCCGATGCGGTTCCGTGGGAGTTGCTGGCAGACGCCGCCTCCCGGGACGTGGTGGTGGCGATCGTGCTGAACCGGGTTCCCGAGGAGGT
>JAUNRP010000233.1 GCA_030544165.1 bacterium | reverse complement strand
CTGCGGTGGCCACCTCCCCCACGTCCTCGATCACGGCGGTGACGGGTCCGAAGGTCCGCGCCGTGGCGGCGAGCTCCCCGGCCTTGGCGAGGACCGCGGCCGCCTGGGTGGCGGCGAGCTCCTTCTCCACGGCCTTGAGGCGGGTCATGAGCTGGGTGATGCGCTCGGGGAGTTCCTCCGCCCGGGCGCCCACGAGCTGGGAGACCTGGGAGACGATCGCCGCCTCCCGGGCCTGGTGGGCGTAGGCGCCGGAACCCACGAGGGCCTCGATCCGGCGGACACCGGAGCCGATGGAGGCCTCGCCGAGCACGTTGATGCGGCCGATGGTGCCGGTGGCGCTCACGTGGGTGCCGCCGCAGAGCTCGCGGGACCAGCCCTCGCCGATGTCCACCACGCGCACGATCTCGCCGTACTTCTCCCCGAACAGGGCCTGGACGCCGGCGGCGCGGGCGTCATCGAGCTTCATCTCGTAGTCCGTGATGGCGAGGTTCTCGGCGAGCCGGGAGTTGGCCTCGCCCTCCACGTCCTGGACCTGCTCGCGGGAGAGGCCGGAGGTGTGGCGGAAGTCGAAGCGCATGCGGGAGGGCGAGTTCTCGCTGCCCGCCTGGTCCGCTCCCCCGCCGAGCTGCTCGTTGAGCACCTGGTGGACCATGTGGGTGGCGGTATGGGCCTGGGCGATCTGGTGGCGGCGGTCCCGGTCGATCTCTGCCACGCCCACCTCGTCCAGCACCAGGGTGCCCTCCGTGAGGGTGCCCCGGTGGACCGGGATCCCCTTGACGGGCGCCTGCGTATCGATCACGTCCACGATCGCGCCGCCGGGGAACCGGAGCGTGCCCCGATCCCCCTGCTGGCCGCCCGCCTCCGCGTAGAAGGGGGTGCGGTCCAGCACGATCTCCACCTCGGCGGGCGCGGAGGCGGCGGGAACGGAGGCGCCATCGGCAATGATGCCCACCACGCGGGCCTCGGTGGCCCAGTCCGTGTAGCCCACGAACTGGGTGTTGCCGCCGAGCTGGTGGCGGAAGCCCTGGAAGACGGTGGGGTCCTGGTGGCCCTTCTTCTTGGCGAGCGCGTCCGCGCGGGCGCGCTCGCGCTGCTCGGTCATGAGGGTGCGGAAGCCGGCCTCGTCCACGTCCACGCCCTGTTCGCGGGCGATCTCGAGGGT
The DNA here is from genome assembly GCA_030544165.1 of bacterium. Classification (GTDB taxonomy): domain Bacteria; phylum Actinomycetota; class Actinomycetes; order Actinomycetales; family Actinomycetaceae; genus JAAZBW01. The sequence goes on along the minus strand of JAUNRP010000233.1, from coordinate 2,353 downwards.
GAGGTCGATCGGGAAGCCGTAGGTGTCGTGGAGCTTGAACGCGTCGTCTCCCGAGACCCGGCGCTTCTCCTGCTGGGCCTGCTCGATCGCGCCGTCCAGCATGGTGATGCCCTGGGAGAGGGTGCGGCGGAACGCCTCCTCCTCCGCGTAGGACACGGCGGAGATGGACTCGAAGTGCGTGCGGACCTCCGGGTAGGAGGCGCTCATCGCCTCCATGGAGAGCGGGAGGAGCTCCGGCATCACCGGCTCGGTGACGCCGAGGATCCGCATCGAGCGGACGGCGCGGCGGATGAGGCGACGCAGGACGTACCCACGCCCATCGTTACCCGGGCGCACGCCGTCGGAAATGAGCATGAGGGACGAGCGGACGTGGTCCCCGACCACGCGGAGCTGGACGTCGGCCTTCTCAACATCGCCGTAGGAGATCCCGGCGAGTTCGGCGGCACGGGCGATGACGGGGAAGACCTCGTCGATCTCGTACATGTTCTCCTTGCCCTGGAGGAGGAACGCGAGGCGCTCCACGCCGAGGCCGGTGTCGATCGCCTTCTGCTCGAGCTCGCCGAGGAGGGGGTAGTCGGTGCCCTTCCCCTCGCCGCGCACGAACTCGTCGAACACGAGGTTCCAGATCTCGAGGAAGCGGTCACCCTTGGTGTCCACCACCGGTCCACCGTCGGGGCCGTATTCGGGGCCGCGGTCGTAGTGGATCTCGCAGCACGCGCCCGCGGGGCCGGGCTGGCCGGTGGACCACTCGATCTGCTCGAACGGGAGCTTCTGGATGTGCTCGGGGTTCACGCCGATGGTGTTCACCCAGTAGTCGTAGGAGACCTGGTCCTTCTCCCAGATGGTCATCCAGAGGCGGTTGCCGTCCAGGCCGAAGCCGCCCTCCTCGATGGGCAGGGTGAGGAGGTCCCAGGCGAGCTGGATCGCGCCCTCCTTGAAGTAGTCACCGAAGGAGAAGTTGCCCGCCATCTGGAAGAACGTGCCGTGGCGGGTGGTCTTTCCCACCTCCTCGATGTCATTGGTGCGGATGCACTTCTGGACGGAGGCCACGGTGGGCCAGGGCGCCTTCTCGGTACCGAGGATGTAGGGCACGAACGGCACCATGCCGGCGATCGTGAACAGGATGGAGGGGTCCGGGGAGACCAGCGGAACGGACGGGGCGATGTGGTGGCCCCGCTCGCCGAAGTAGGTCAGCCAGCGTTCGCGGATCTCGCTCGTCTTCATGTTCGTCCTTCATCGGTCCGCGGGGCTCTGCCTGCGGGTTCGGGGGCTGTGCCGGGGCTGTGCCAAGGATAGCCACGGCCCCGGATCCGTTCAGAATCCGGGGCCGCGACTTCAGGGGTTCGGGTCAGCGCGAGTAGTGCTCGACCACGAGCTGCTCGTTGACGATCACGGGGATCTCCTCGCGGCGCGGACGGCGCACGAGCTCGGCGCGCAGCTTCTCGAGGGAGACATCGAGGTAGGGGGGCAGCTCGCCGAGCACGTCCCGGTGGGCGCCGGCGGCGGCCACCTGGAAGGGCACGGTCACCTGCGAGTTCGGCTTGACCTGGAGCACCTGGCCGGGCTTGACCCGGAACGAGGGGCGGTCCACGATCTTGCCGTCCACGAGGATGTGGCGGTGCACCACGAACTGGCGGGCCTGGGCGATGGTGCGGGCGAAGCCGGAGCGGAGCACGAGCGCGTCGAGGCGCATCTCGAGGAGCTCCACGAGGTTCTCACCGGTCACACCGAGGCCCTTCTTGGCATCCTCGAACGCGCGGCGCATCTGGGCCTCACGCAGCCCGTACTGGGCGCGCAGGCGCTGCTTCTCCTTGAGGCGGACGGCGTAGTCGGACTCGGAGCGCTTGCGGGCGCGGCCGTGCTCGCCGGGGCCGTAGGGGCGCTTCTCGAAGTACTTGACCGCCTTGGGCGTCAGCGCGATGCCGAGCGCACGGGACATGCGGACCTGGTTGCGGGAACGCTTGTTGGACATACTCTGTTGGTTCTTCTTCCTGTTGTTCGGTGCACACCGCGTCCGTCTCGGTGACGGGCGGTGTGGGGCCGGCCAAGGTATCCGGCGGCTGCTGCTCGTGAGCGGCGTGCCGCGTCGGGCTGAGGCCCCAGGAGCCACGCGGGGCGCGTGGGCAACCTGAGAATCCTAGCAAACCTCAGTCCGATTCCCCCCGGAGGATTCCGCGGATTCTGGCCAATCGCTCTGTGATGTTGCGCTCAAACCCGCGGTCCGTGGGGTGGTAGTACGTGGTTCCCACGAGGTCGTCCGGGAGGTACTGCTGGTGCGCGACGGCGTGCGGCTCGTTGTGCGCGTACCGGTACCCCTCGCCGTGGCCCAGCTTCTCCGCGCCCGAGTAGTGGG
>JAUNRP010000232.1 GCA_030544165.1 bacterium | reverse complement strand
TCAGGCGCACGGGCCCGCCCGGCCCCTGTCGTCTCAGAATCGACGACGCACCCCCCGCGCCCCGGGGAGCGGCGGCCCCGGCGTGCTCGCCCTCGCCGCGATTCCCCTGGCGTTCCTCGCGATCTTCTTCCTGTGGCCGGTGGCGGGACTCGTGGGGCGCGGGTTTGTTCCCGAGGGTGGCGGATTCGACCTCGCACCGCTCATCGAGGTCCTGAACCGGCCCCGCACGCTCCGGGTGATCGGACAGACCGTGACCCAGGCGCTGGTGGGGACCGCGGCGGCCCTCATCCTCGGGATCCCGGGGGCCTACCTCCTCTACCGCAAGCGGTGGCGCGGCCGGAACCTGCTGCGGGCGATCGTGACCGTGCCGTTCGTGCTGCCCTCGGTGGTGGTGGGCGTGGCGTTCCGGGCGCTGCTGGCGGACTCCGGGCCGCTCGGCTTCCTCGGCCTGGACGGAACCTTCTGGGCGATCGTCCTGGCTCTCGTGTTCTTCAACTACTCCGTGGTGGTGCGCACCGTGGGGGGCATGTGGGCGCGCCTCGACCCGCGCGCCGCTGAGGCCGCCTCCGTGCTCGGCGCACCGCCGTGGCGGGTGTTCCGGGACGTGACGCTGCCGGCGCTCGGCCCGGCCATCGCCAGCGCCGCCGCGATCGTGTTCCTCTTCTGCTCCACCGCCTACGGGGTGGTCATGGTGCTGGGCGGGCTGCGCCGCGGGACCGTGGAGACCGAGATCTACCTGCAGACCGTGCAGTTCCTGGACCTGCGTGCGGCCGCCGTGCTCTCCGTGGTCCAGCTCGTGATGGTGGTGCTCGCCCTGTGGGTGGCCGGCCGCGCCCGCACCGCCTCCGAGCGAGCGCTCGGCATCCGCCCCGTCTCCACCGCCCCCCTCCGCCTGCGAGGCCCCGGCTCCGACGGTGACCGGGCCGCGCTCGTCATCACCGCCGCCGTGGTGGGAGGCCTCCTCATCACCCCGATCGCCCACCTGGTGATCCGCTCACTGCAGGTGGCCGGCGGCTGGGGGATCGGCAACTACGTGAACCTCGGCTCCACCGGCGCCGGCAGCCCCCTCAACGTGACCGTCTGGGAGGCGCTTGGGAACTCGGTGCGCACCGCCGCCGTGGCCACCCTGATCGCCGTTGCCCTCGGCGTGATCGTCTCCGTGGTGCTCTCCCGCCGCCCGGTCTCCTGGGCGGGCCGCCGCGCCCTCGGCCTCTTCGACGCCGCCTTCATGCTCCCCCTCGGCGTCTCCGCCGTGACCGTGGGATTCGGATTCCTCATCACCCTGGACCGCCCGCCCCTGGACCTGCGCAGCTCCGCGATCCTCGTGCCCATCGCCCAGGCGGTGGTGGCCCTCCCCATGGTGGTGCGCATGGTGCTGCCCGTGCTCCGCGCCATCGACCCCCGCCAGCGCGAGGCCGCCGCCGTGCTCGGCGCCTCCCCGGCCCGGGTGTTCGCCTCCGTGGACGCGCCTTACCTTGTAAGGTCGCTCGGGCTGGCCACCGGGTTCGCATTCGCGATCTCACTGGGGGAGTTCGGCGCCACCTCCTTCCTGGCCCGGCCGGAGACCGCCACCCTCCCGGTGGTGATCTTCCGCCTGATCGGCCGCCCCGGCGCGGAGAACTTCGGCATGGCGATGGCCGCCTGCGTGATTCTCGCGGCCCTCACCGCCCTGGTCATGGGCGTGGCCGAGCGCCTCCGCATCGATGCGCAGGGAGAATTCTGAGATGGCAGGTTCCCACGGCCTCACCGCCCATGACGTCACCGTCCAGTTTCCGAGACCCGGACGCCAACCGGACGTAACCGTACTGCGTAAGGTGAGCCTCGCCGTCGCCCCCGGGGAAGTAGTGGCCCTGCTGGGACCCTCCGGCTCGGGCAAGTCCACCCTCCTGCGCGCCATCGCCGGACTCGAACGCCTCACCCACGGCGACGTGCGCTGGGACGGGAGCTCCGTCGTCGCCACCCCGGTGCACCTGCGCGGGTTCGGCCTCATGTTCCAGGACGGGCAGCTCTTCCCGCACCGGGACGTGGCCGGGAACGTCGCGTACGGACTCACCTTCCCCACTCCCGACGACGGCGCCAACCCCGCAGGTGCACGGCCCTCGCGCGCGGAGAAGGCCGAGCGCGTGGCGGAACTACTCGAGCTGGTGGGCCTGCCCGGATTCGAGGGGCGCTCGGTGAGCACCCTCTCCGGCGGTGAGCGGCAACGGGTGGCGCTGGCGAGGTCCCTTGCTCCGGGGCCGCGCCTGCTCATGCTGGACGAGCCGCTCTCCGCGTTGGACCGCTCCCTGCGCGAACGGCTCACGGGCGATGTGGCGCGGATCCTGCGGGATGCCGGAACCACCGCCCTCTATGTGACTCATGATCACTCGGAGGCGCGGGTGGTGGCGGACCGGGTGGGTGTGCTGCTCGCCGGAGAGTTGGCGCAGATCGGTACCGAGGAAGAGCTGTGGGGGGCGCCGGCCTCGGCGGGTGTGGCCGAGTTCCTCGGAACCTAGATGTGCTTGCCCTCCAACGGGAAGGGGCTAGCGTGGTACCTGTGAAGAAGCCACGGATCGCAGCGCTAGCAGCAGTCGCAGCACTCTCTCTCCCACTCGCCGCGTGCGGGGGCGGAAACTGGCCCCACGGCTCCACGGATGCGGACTCCGTGGCCTGTGAGTACCGCGCTGGAGAGACGGCGAGCAGGCTCCGCGCCATCCCGGGCGCCCAGGATGCCCGGGTCACCATCTTTGGCTTTGGGTGCCTGGACTACGAGGGGGAAACCGACTATGCCCACACCCAGATGTGGGTCACCCTCGGTGACGCTGCCACGGGCGCCGATCTGGTGGCCGTTCAGTCGGCGGCGCGCGAGGTGTTCCTCGATGAGGTGGCCCCGGAGATCCGAACCTCGGACTCCCTCGTGATCGAGTTCAACTCCGCGAGCACCCTGCAGTTCTCGGACGGCAACCTGCCCCTCACGCAGGAGGAGGCGGAGGCCATCGCCACCTTCACGAGCGCCCATCCGGATGTCTGGGTGGTGGTGGCCGCCAAGGGCGATACTCCCACCGTGGATGACGCGTCCGAGGCGTGGTACATCACCGCGGACTCCGTCCTGGATGCCGAGGGTCTCACGGATCCCGCTGATTTCCAGGCGGCGCTCGAACCACTCTGGAACGACCTCGTCACGCTGGGTGACACCCTCGAGGCGCGCACCAGCAACGACGACGGGTTCCTCCCCGGCATCGTGGTCTCCACCTCCGGCCCGGGGGCTTTCAGCGGGCCGCTCATCATCGGGTTCGAACATGGCGCTGCGTTTGATCCGCTCTGGGCGGAGGCGGCGGCGATCGTCATGGAGCTCGAAGGACAGCCGGACGTGGAGAAGGTGTGGTTCAACGTGCAGTACCGCGAGCGGTACAACGATGCGGAGATCACGCTCGCCCAGCCCGGTACGCCCCTCTCGGAACGTTCGCAGGGATTGGTGGACGAGCTCTACGAGATCTTCGATGAGCTCGGCATGCCCGCCGAGGAGCCGGTGCTCAAGAACTGACTC
>JAUNRP010000231.1 GCA_030544165.1 bacterium | reverse complement strand
CGCACGCCCTCGGCCTCGTCCTCCCACCAGGAACCGGCCAGGCCCGTGACTCCCACCTCGGAGACGCACTGCGGGGGATAGGACTCGAGCAGGCCATCGCAGAGGTGGGCCACCGAGCCGCTCTCCAGGAGCATTCCCCTCACCCACACCTCCGTGCCCTCCGGTGGGGTGGCGGCGGCATAGGCCTGCGGGCTGAGGGGTGAGTCCGCCGAACCCGTGGGGGCGGAGCCGGAACAGGCGGCCAGGGCGGCGGCCAGGATCGCAGAGGCGGCAACGGCAGCAATTCGTGGCGTTCTCATGGGGCCAGTGTGCGCTCGATCACGGTGGTGGGCGTCATGCCACTGCGCCATTGTGGGCGCGCGGCGTCAGACCCCGGGACGAGGTGGGGTGGGATCCTCGTCCTCCGGATCCACGCGGGCCTCCGGATCCAGAAGGTCATCGAGTTCCTCGGGCCAGTCGAGCACGTCCCCGGAAGGTGCCTCCTCAGGGGCGTCCGTCTGCTCCTCGGGAACCACGGGCGTCTCGCCCGCCGCCGCCTCCTGAGCGGCCCTCTCCCGCTTCTGGCGCTCATAGTGGGCCTTGCGGGCCTGCCAGTCCAGGTTCGCGAGGAACTCCGGGTCATCGTCCGGGGCCATCGGGCCCTTCCGCTTGGGGCGGCGGGGCGGGGTGCTGCGCCCACTTCCCGGCACGGTGCGCCCTGTGGCTGCCACCCACTTCACCCCGAGCCAGGCCAGGGCCCCGATCACCGGCACCAGCAGGATGATCAGGAGCCAGATCGGCTTCGAGAGCCCCCGGGGCATGCGATTCTCCGGCGTCATGGCGCAGTCGATGACGCCATAGATCCACACCGCGACGGCGAGGATGACGGGAGCGATGCGAGGCATGGAACAAGAGTAAGTGTTTTCGGAGCGGGAGGCGGCGCGGGTCCGCTCTCGGCTAAGCCGGGCCTAGAGTTGGGGCGTGCCACTCCTGCGCTACACCCTCCTCCGCATCGCGCTCGTCCTCTGGATCTGGGCGATCTTCCGGTTCGTCTTCCAGATCGATGGGATGCTCCCCTGGGTCCTCGCGTTCGTGATCGCATTCCTCATAGCGTTCATCGTCTTCCCCGGCACCGGGAACGCGGCCGCCACGCAGCTCCACGATATAACTGCCGGGCGCAGGAGGACGGAGGCGCCCACGGAGGATGAGCTCCACGAGGACGCGGTGGTGGGGGAGTTGCTACAGAACGAGGCCGAGGCCGAGCAGCGCCGCGAAGGCGAGCTCGAAGAACCCGGTGTTCCGCAGGACCGGGATGAGCGCGCGCCCGGTGGCGCCGCCTAGCACGGGCCGGGCCAGCCACCACACGGCGGGCACCAGCAGGAGTACCAGCAGCGCCCACGGATACCAGAGGGCTGCGACCGCTGCCAGCACGAGGGGTGCGGCGATCATCGCCACGTAGGCGATCCGCGCCCCGCGCTCGCCGAGGCGCACCGCGAGGGTCCGCTTGCCCACGGCGGAATCCGTGGGGATGTCCCGGATGTTGTTGGCCATGAGGATCGCGCACGCGATCAGCCCCACCCCGGCGGCTCCGAGCCACGTGGCGGCGTCCACGCGCAGCGCCTGCGTGTAGGTGGTGCCGAGCGTGGCCACGAGCCCGAAGAAGGTGAACACGAACACCTCGCCCAGCCCCATGTAGCCATACGGCCTGCTCCCGCCCGTGTAGTACCAGGCGGCCACCACCGCCGCCGCGCCCACCCCCAGTAGCCACCACTGACCGGTGAGCGCCACGAGCACGAGGCCCAGCAGCGCCCCGATCCCGAAGCTCCCGAACGCCGCGAGCTTCACGGTTCGCGGGCTCGCCTTCCCGCCCCCGGTGAGACGGGGTGGTCCGGTGCGCACATCGTCGGTGCCCCGCACGCCGTCGGAGTAGTCGTTCGCGAAGTTGACCCCCACCTGCAGGGCGAGGGCGAGCCCGGCCGCGAGCAGCGCCCGCGGGATCGAGCCGCTCCCCAGCGCGTAGGCGGAGAATGTCCCGAGGATCACGGGGGCGAGGGCCGCGGGGAGGGTGCGGATGCGGGCGCCCTCGAGCCAGTCGGCGACGGTGGCCACGGGCCTCCTTCAGGAATCCAGTGCGCACGGAGGGGTGCGACCCGCAGATTCTAGCCGTGGAGTTCGGCGCGGCCCTCCCTCAGAGCTGCCGCGGCGAGCTCGGCCACCGCGCGGCGGTCCACCTTCCCGGAGGGCAGGTGGGGGAGCTGTGCGCTCACCACCGCGCGGGGCCGGAAGGCGGGGGCCAGGTGCGCGGTCGCCTCCCGCACCCGCTCGAGGGGGGCGTCCCCCTCCGTCACGGCGACGACGAGCGCCCCCCACCGCTCGTCCGGAACCCCCACCACGGACCAGAGGGAGCCGAGGGCGGCGGTGATGGCCTCCTCGACCACCGCGGGAGGGACGTTGACGCCGCCACTGATGATGACGTCGTCGGACCTGCCCAGGATGGCAAGGCGGTCGCCCTGCCACTCCCCGAGGTCGGAGGTGACCAGGTGGCGGACGCCGCCCACGGTACGGAAGGGCTGCGCGGAGGTGTGGAGGTAGCGGGTGGCGAGCGTGGGGCCGGCGATGAGGACCCGGGAGTCCTCCAGGGTGACGGAGACGCCGGGGAGGGGCACGCCGTCGTAGACGCAGCCGCCTGAGGTCTCGGTCATGCCGTAGGTGGTCACGATGGGGACGCCGGCGGCCCGGGCGCGCTCGGCGAGCGGGGCGGGGAGGGCGGCGCCGCCCACCAGGATCGCGTCGAGGTGGGTGAGGGGAGTGGGGTCCGCCTCGAGGATGCGGAGCACCTGGGTGGGGACCAGGGAGAGGTAGCGGGGCACGTCCGCCCGCATGGAGCTGATCTCCTCGGCGAGGCGGCGGGGATCTCCGGAGTGGACCACCGGGGGGATGCCCGCGAGCGCGCTGCGGAGGACCACCTGGAACCCGGCGATGTGGTGGGCGGGCAGGGAGGTGAGCCACTGGCCGGGGCCGCGGAGCGTCTCGAAGGTGGCGCGGGCGGAGGCGGCGAGGGCGGCGTAGGAGAGGCCCACCAGGTTGCCCGCCCCGCTGGTGGAGCCGGAGGTGGCGATCACCACGTCCACCCCGTCCCACGGCTGGGTGACCCGCTCGAGGATCGCGGAGGGGGAGGACCCGAGGGCGGTCATCACGAGGGGGCCGGTGCCCGCGCCCCCGAGTCCGCCCTGAAGCGCGGAATAGAGCGCCGTGAGCGCCGCCGGGGTGTTGCCACCCTCACACGGCACAGGGGCTCGTACGCTCACAGTGCCAGCCTAGGCTGTGCCCTGACATATCGAACCCCCGGAGGTATCCGGAGACGAGAGGAGAACCCGTGAAGCGGTTCCTCGCCCTACTCGCTGGCTCGGCCCTCGCGCTCGCCGGCTGCGCCGCCCAGGCGGAGCCGGAGCCGACTCCCGAGCCCACCACGGTGACGCCCACCCCGACTCCGACCCCGGAACCCCCCACCCCGGGGCCCACCCCCCAGCCGACGCCGGCGCCCCCGGAGGGGCCCGAGGTCACCGCGGGGCCCCGCACCCGCCGTCCGCGGGGGGA
>JAUNRP010000230.1 GCA_030544165.1 bacterium | reverse complement strand
CGGAGATGGAGTCCAGGTTCGTGTAGAGGAATCCGCCCCCGGCAACGCCCCGCGTGGCCTCCCCCACCACGGCGTAGGCCACGCCCTCGGTGCCATTCACCCGGAAGCGGTCCGCGATCACCGATTGCGGCAGCCCGATCACGGACTTCACCCCGAGCGCGAGGTTCTTCCGCGGCTCCTTGGCCCGGATCCCGGCACCCTGCGCGATAAAGGAGTTCACCCCATCCGCGGCCACCACCACGTGGGCGGTGAGCTCGTCCTCGCCGGAGCGCACGCCAAGCACCTGGGAGCCCTCCTGCACGAGCGCGTCCACCTTCACGCCCGGCATCACGGTGACCCCGGCCTCCTCGCACTGCTCGGCGAGCCACGGATCGAGCTTGGCCCGCAGCACCGAGACCGCGTTCACGGGTTCGGCGAGGCGCGCGTCCCAGTAGTCGATGTTCACGTGCGAGCCAGCGTTCAGGAAGGACACCACGTTGCGGGTGATCACCCGCTCCACGGGAGCCACATCCACGAACCCCGGGATCACCTGCTCCATCACCCGGGTGTAGAACACCCCGCCGGAGAGGTTCTTGGACCCGGCCTCCACGCCGCGCTCGATCAGGAGGACCTCACGCCCGCCACGCGCGAGCTGCAGCGCGCACACCGCGCCGGCCACGCCCCCGCCGATCACGATGACGTCGAAGTCCACCTCCCGGGCCATCAGCGCTTCCCCAACTCCTCGATCAGCGCCGGGACCACCTCGTACAGGTTGCCCACGATCACGTAGTCCGAGGCCTCCACGATGGGCGCCTCCTCGTCATCCACGATCGCCGCCGCCACCCGCGCGTCCACGCCGTTCAGGTGGTGCAGCGCCCCGGAGACGCCCACTCCCAGGTACAGGTCCGGCGCGATCGTGTGCGCGGAGATGCCCACGTACGCGGACTTGGGCAGCCATCCGAGGCCCTCCGCGAGCGGCCGCGTGCCGCCCACCTCCGCGTCCAGCGCCGCAGCGAGGTCACGGGCGAGGGAGAGGTCCTCCTTCGCGGTGAATCCGCGTCCGGCCACCACCACGCGCTGGGCCTCGCGCAGGTTGCCCTCGCCGCTCCCGCCCGCGTCCGTGGAGACGATCTCGGCTCCGTCCGCGGCGAGTTCGAGGCCTTCCGCCTCGCCATCCGTCTCCTCCCCCTCATCCACGACGACGACGGCAGTCCCGTCCACCCGGAACGTCTCGTTCACGAGGCCCCCGTACCGCGCAACCGTGATCTCGGCACCATCCATCGCGGTGACGGAGGTGAAGACGGGAGCCGCCAGGCGGGCGGCGATCGCGCCAGCGAGCGCCCGTTCGGCCGGGCGGCCGGGGAGGATGATGCGGGAAGGTGAGCTGGCGTCGTCGTCGGAGAGAACCCCCACCACCCACTCGGCGAGGGCGGGGGCGAGGGCCTCCACGGGGACGGAGTCCGGGGTGGTGGGGCGGACCACGCGCGCGCCGGGGGCGAGGGCGCGGGCGCCGCCGTCAACGGCGGTGGCGGAGATGATGAGGGTGGTCATGCGAGGGCCCCTTCCTGGGCGAGCGCGTCCACGAGTTCGCGGGCGGCGGAGGGGCCGCGGAGGATGACGTTCTTGCGTTCGCGGGCGGCGGGCTTGGCGGCGGCAACCAGGGACGCGCCCACCGGGGTGTGGTCCAGCTCGGCAAGCGGCACCTCCTCGGCGGGCTTCTTGCCGGCGGCGAGGATGTCCTTCATGCCCGGGATCTTGACCTCGGCCGCATCCGGGCTCATGGCCACCACCACGGGGCCGTCCGTACGGACGGTGCGCTGCCCGCCCGGGATGGCCTGAGTGATGAGCCAGCCGCCGCCGTCGGGAGAGAGGGAACTGACTGCCTGGAAGCAGGGCCAGCCGAGCGCGCCGGCGAGGACGGCGGGGACCAGGTGGGCGGACTCGTCGATGGAGGCGTCCCCGGTCACCACGAGGGTGGCGCCGGCGCGGGTGGCGAGCGCGGCGAGGGCGCGGCCGGTGTCGGTGAGGTTCCAGTGCTCGGTGGAGTCATCGGCGGAGATGAGGAGGCGGTCGATGCCGCGGGAGAGCGCGGCCTTCTTCGCCATCGATCCGGCCACGGCGGCGCCGCCCACGGAGATGCCCACGAGCTCTTCTCCGGTGGCGTCTGCGGCGGCGCGGGCCACGGCGATCGCCACGGGGTCGTACTCGGAGATGGTCGCCTTGGCGCGGGACCAGTCGATGGTGCCGTCCGCGCGGACGGTGGCGTCACCCGGATCGGCGGCCCACTTGTAGGCCACAACTACGGTCATGGAGGTCTCTTCCCTGTCTCTGTGGAGTGCTCCGACCATTGTGGCAAGTTCGGCGGCGGGGTGCGAACAGGGCGGTTTCCCTCCTCCCCCGCGAGGTGCTCGGCACTTCTCACAGATGCCCTCGTGATGTCACTGGGCACCTGTGAGGAATTCCGAGCATCTTCGGTGGGAGTGGGGCGTGCGGCCTAAGGTGGACCCATGCGCATCGCCACCTGGAACGTGAACTCCATCCGCACCCGTATCGATCGCGTGATCGGCTTCCTCGAGAGGTCCGGCGTGGACGCGCTCGCGATGCAGGAGACCAAGGTCAAGGACGAACTCTTCCCGGTGGCGCCCTTCGAGATGGCGGGCTACGAGATCGCCTTCCACGGCACCAACCAGTGGAACGGGGTGGCGATCGCCTCCCGCGTGGGGCTCGCGGACGTGGAGCTCGGCTTCCCCGGCGCACCCGGATGGGGGGACGAATCCGTGACCGAGGCCCGCGCGCTCGGTGCCACGGTTGGTACGGGCGATGACGCCGTGCGGCTCTGGTCCCTCTACATCCCCAACGGCCGCGAGCTGGACGATCCGCACTATGCGTACAAGCTCAGTTGGCTCGAGGCGCTGCGGCTGGCGGGCAGCGAGTGGATTTCCGACGGCGAGGCCCGGGTTGCGCTCGTGGGCGACTGGAACGTTGCGCCCGAGGACCACGACGTGTGGTCGATGGACTTCTTCGAGGGCAAGACCCACGTCTCGGAGCCGGAGCGTGCGGCGTTCCGGGCGTTCGCGGAGGCCGGCTTCCGCGAGGTGACCCGCGAGTTCGTGCCCGAGCAGTACACCTACTGGGACTACCAACAGCTCCGCTTCCCGAAGAACCAGGGAATGCGGATCGACTTCGTCTACGCCTCACCGGCGCTCGCGGCGGCGGTGACGGGAGCGGAGATCGACCGCAACGAGCGCAAGGGCAAGGGCGCCTCGGACCACGTGCCGGTGATCGTGGACATCGCGTGAGAATGGTGTCCGTCTGAGAAAGGGGAGGGGGCGGTCGAGGATCTCCTCGACCGCCCCGTCCCCCTTCTTCAGGACCCTATGCCTCGCTCCTCTTCCGTGCCGCCGTCACGAGGACTGCGCCGGCAAGGCCGAGGATTGCGACGAATCCGAGCATCGTGCCTGTGCCCGAAACGCCGGTGGTGCTGAGGCTTCCACTGGGTGTTGTGCTCGGCGTCTGGACCGGCTGACCTGAGGGCTCCTGCGTGGAACCACCCGTTGGAGCTGCGGCCGGTCACCGAGACCTGCTGCCCGCTGCGCAGCGTGGTG
>JAUNRP010000229.1 GCA_030544165.1 bacterium | reverse complement strand
CGGGCGTGGGTGCAAGCGTGGCGTGGTACGGATCGCTGTCCGAGACTTCCGTGCCCGTCTGCACACCGGTTCCCGTCACCGTGGCGACGTTCTCATGGGGGCCGTCCACCCCCGTCAGGCTGGCGCTGCAGGTGAACTCCGCTCCCGCAGAGAACGGGCCCGGCCAGGCGCGTCCCTCCGACCCATCCGGGAAGATGCAGGTGAGCCCCTCCACGGTGCCTCCAGCGATCACCTCGTCCGCGACCACCACATTGGAGAGGTTCTCGTTCCCGGTGTTGACAACGGTGAACACGAGATTGGCCGAACCCTCGGTGAGGGCCACGGCATCCTCGGCGGAGTTGGCATCGTTCCCATCAGAATCGGCCTTCACGATCGAGACCGCGGGGCTCGGCAACCAGAATCCGAAGTCGAGGGTGGGATCAGACGCACCATCGATGGAGAGGTCCATCCAACTCGAGGCTTCACCGGTGGAGGAGTCAACCGAGCGGTCGTCTCCCTGTTCCTCCAGGGTGGGGACCATGCCATCCGGGAGGGTGCTGGCATCGAGAATGACGGTGTATGACTCTCCGTCAGCCAGGGTCGGCAGACCAACGAACTGGTAGAGACCGTCAGGGCCGGTTGTGGCCGGTCCAACAATGGAGCCGGTGACGTTCGTGACAGGCTGCCCGTCAGGACCCACCAGGGTCAGCACCACGCCGCCGATCCCCTCCTCGTCATCCCCCTGGATGCCGTCGTGGTCCTGATCGAACCACACCAGGTCACCCACGGAGACGCTGGGGATCGGGGTGTAGACGTTCTCGAAGGACACCTGGATCGGCTCGCCCTCGGCGATGGTCACGGTCTGTGGTGCCGGAATCTCCAGGGTGTATCCCGGGATCTCTGCGGAGGCCAAATCCTCGGTCACCACACACTCAGTCCCCACCGGGAGGGTGACGCCCGCAGAAACAGCGGTGCCATCCCCGAGGACTGTCAGGGAGCCCTCCGTAACCGGATCGGTGGTGCAGGTGTAGGTGAACGTGTAGGTCTTCTCGGTCACGTTCGTGCCGGTCCCGGTCTTCACCACTGCGAACGATCCTTCGGCGGGCGGTGCAGGGGGATGCGCGTGGTAGGGATCATCCGAGGAGATGGGGGTTCCCGCATCACCCACGGCGGTGACCGAGGCCACGTTCACGTGCTCTCCCGTCACTCCCACGAGATCGCCGAAGCACTGGAACGTTGTCCCACGCGCGAATGGCCCGGCCCACTCGAGGCCGGCCGTGGCGTTGGGGAAGTGGCAGACCAGGTTCTCCACGGTACCGGAGCCCACGGTGACCACATCGCTCACCACGATGTTGCGGAGGCTCTGGGATCCGGTGTTCGAGACGTTGATGACGATCCCCGTCTCACCCGATTCCAGCAGGACCGACTCCTCCGGGGTGTTCGCGTCGTTGCCGTCCGAATCGAGCTTCGTCAGGTTGATGAACGCCCCCGTGGCGGATCCGCCGATGTAGGCGGAGGTCTGGAAGCTGCCCGACTCCTCGGTTCCTTCCTCCCAGGTGAAGTCCGCGGAGTTCTCGTACAGCACGCCACCGCTTCCGCCAGCGGCCTTGGGGGTGAGGCTGACCATGAAGCGCACACGCTCAGTCTGGGACAGGCCCGTCGTGTCAACAGCGACCTCCAAGCGGGTGGGAGAGCACTCCCGGAGCGAGACCATCCCCGGGCGGATCTCACTGAAGACCTGCTCGCCGCCCACCACCTCGATGATCTCCGCGTGGGTGGTGGTGCAGGCGAAGTCCCAGTTGCCCTGGGCCTCGTCCACGATCGTGACGACCCCATGGTCACCAGAGGCGGTGTCGAGGGCGATCCGGATGCACTCCTCCGAATCCGTGCGGCACTCATCGTTCGGATTCTCGAACCACATGGACTTCCGCATCTCCTGAGGGACACCCACCTCGGGAGGAGGCACGATCGTGACCTCACTCGATGTCACCAGGACGTTGCCCACACTCACCTGGAAGGTCTCGGTGCCCACCTCAACGGTGTCCCGGAGGAGCCCGCCCATCGAGGATTGGAAGCAGAGGTTCGAGATCGCGGCTCCCTGCTCCGTGAGCGTGTAGGTGGCCACATTGCCGACGATCTGGATGGTGATCCACACCTCGTTCTCGTCGTCGGGGTTGGTGATGCTGAGACTGTCCGCACCGGTGTAGTCGAGCTGGTGCGGAAGGGTCACGGTCCAGGTGTCATCCGGGTTGGCCGAATCGGGGACGCACGCGTTGAACTCGATTCCGAACCGGGTGTTCCAGCCTTCCCACCCCACATCGCCAACGATCCGCGCCTCGACCTCTGAGAGCTGGGAGCCGATGTCCGCAGCGCGGGCGGGCGGGCTCGCCACGAAGAAGGCGGCGAAGGCGAGGACCACGGCGAGCAGGGCGTTCACCCAGGGCCGTGTGTCCAGCGCGGGACGTGGGACTGCTGATACTGACATGAGTGCTCCTGCATGGTCGCATTGAGCGACGCCCCCCTGGGTCCCACAGGGTGCGCAACAAGGAGCCCCCCACGGTGACCGCGCACATTTAGGCGCCGGTTACCTGACGGACTGATCGTAACCTGTTGAATTCCGGGTCACAATCCAGAGTCCTCCGGCGCCGCACCCATGCATGGGCCTACGGAAGCGGGTGGATCTCGATCTCCTGGCCGTCCGGATCTGTGACGTGCACCTTGGTGGCCTCGGGAACGGAAACGATCCGCGCCTCGTACCCGGCCGCGAGGAGGCGGTCACGCAGATCCTCGAGCGGCTCGGCGGTCTGGAAGCCGAGCATGATGAGCGGGTAGCGGTAGCGCGGGTCCTCGAACTCGAGCGCGGGAGTCCAGCCCGGCTCAGGCATGTGCAGCCCGACGACGCCACCCGGGCCCCGTAGACCCTCCCACCACTCGCTCGCCCCGGGATCGGGGGTGAGGCCGAAGTGCGAGTAGAAGGCCCGATCAGAACCGAAGTCCGGCGAGGGAAGGATGGCGGAGACGATCAGGCGGGGATCGGGCTGCGCGGCCTCAGGGCCCTGGTAGCCGTAGAGGTCCTCCTGCTCCTCGTTGATCCACACGGCCTCGCCACGTGGAGTGGTGACCATGGCTTGGCGGCCGTAGGACTCGTCCCAGATGGTGGTGTCGAGTCCGGCGGTGTCGAGGTGCTCGACGGCGTGGTCCGCGCTCGGCGTTGAGAAGCAGATGACCGTATCACCCGCGGTGGCGGCGCTGGCGTCCGCGGAGTGGGCGGCGTGGACCATCACGCGACCGGCGGCGGCGCTGAGTTCTGCGAACCCGTCACCAAGCGTGGTGACGTGGCGGGTGAGGCCGAGCGTGGTGAGGAACTCGACCATGGCGGGGACGTTGTTGGAGTAGCGCAGGGGCATCACGGTGTAGGCGGTCATTTCTGGATTCCTTCGAGGTACTGGGTGAGCGCGCGCTCCACGAGCGCGGAGAGTGAGGTGTTCTCATCAATGGCGCGGTGCTTGACCGCGGTGACGAGTTCCCGTGGGAGGTACACATTGAACTGGGCCTTGGGGGGCGGGGTGTCATCCATAGATAGGATGCTAGCATTCTATAACGCGACGTGCAAGGCA
>JAUNRP010000228.1 GCA_030544165.1 bacterium | reverse complement strand
CGGGGGGAGTGGGTGGCCCAGTCGGCGCCGCGGATGGTGGGGTAGACGCGCTGGATGATCTCTTGGGTTGAGGCGCGGTCCTGATCGCTCGGGCGGTGGCGGAGCTCGCGGACCTCCCCCTCGTGGAACGTCACGGTGTACGGGCCGGTGTGCATGGCTTCTCCCCGGGTGGGTGGCGTGCGGTCTGCTTTCAGGTTCTCAGGAGTGGGGCGGCGCTGCCAGTGGGCGGGGATCGGGCAGAATCGAGGGATCCAGGCCCGCGCGCATCAGGAGGTGGCCGTGATCGAAGATCCCACTGCGCTCCTGGTGCGCCTCCACACCGAGGGCCGACTGGCATTCAAGGTGCCGTTCGCGCGGAACGAGCTTCCCTTGGCACTGGTGTTCCTGGTGCTTGGAGGGGCGATGCTCGCCTCTGGGGTGATTGCGGCCGCCACGGATGGACCGGTTGTCAATGTGGTGCTGGGTCTCACCCTCGGAGGGCTGGTGATAGCTCTCGCCGCCGCCACGATCTGGCGCGGGCTCAACGCCCGGGTAGTGGTGACTCCGCAGAGCA
This sequence comes from bacterium, assembly GCA_030544165.1. Taxonomy (GTDB): domain Bacteria; phylum Actinomycetota; class Actinomycetes; order Actinomycetales; family Actinomycetaceae; genus JAAZBW01. The sequence goes on along the minus strand of JAUNRP010000228.1, from coordinate 3,067 downwards.
TCGAACTCCCCCGCCGGACGATCCCGTGGAGCCGGGTCCGCGCCGTGGAGGACCGCGGCCGCGGGGCGATGCTCGTGGTGGACGGGAGGCGGCCGCTCGTCCACGTCCCGCGCGTGGATGTGGACCGACGGGTTTTCGCAGACTTCCTCGAGGCGGTCCGCGCGCGGGCTGCGGCTCCCGAGGGGCCGTAGGCCCATCTGGCGCTGGCGGGCGGCGTCGTCGTGGTGGGAGCGGATGGAGTCTCTCGGGGGAGGGCGAGAGTGCGCTGGGAGGAGGTGACCGGCGTCGGGGTGCAGGACGGGGCGCGCGAGGAGGTGACGCTCGCGCTACGGGGAATGGGGGCGGAGGAGTTCGAGGCGTGGGGACTCCTCGGGACGTCGGAGGAGGACGGCCTGGAGCGGGTGGTCCTCCCCGCCCTGCAGGAGAACGCGTGGGAGGTGGCGGAGTTCGTGGCACTGGCGTGGGCGGAGAGGATGGGTTCCGTTCCGGCGGCACCGCTGCCGGGAATTGCGGTGGATGTGACGTGGGTGGATCTGGGGGAGGACTGGACTCCCCGGGAGCGAGGCATGTAGTCAAACGGTCCCCCCACGAAGCCGTTTGACAACATGCCGCGGGGATTGGGGTGGCGCGCGGGGAGCGTTTCCCCCGCACACCCCGGATCGGATGACCCACCGGGATCGTGCCCGATTTGGCTCCGTACACCCTGCCAAACCGGACGTACTGATCCGGGGGCGCGCATAGCCTAGAAGTACCGATATCTGCCGACCGGCAGGCCCCTGACCTCGAAGGAGATCCCTGTGGAGAAGAACGTGCTCGTCGTCATTGGTGTGGGAGGAATGGGCCTCGCGATCGCCCGGCGCTGCGGGTCCGGCAAGAAGGTCATCCTCGCGGACTTCAACGAGCAGACCCTCGCCGCCGCCGCCGAGCAGCTCCGCATCGAGGGCCACGATGTCACCGAGCACCGCGTGGACGTCTCCGATCTGGATTCGGTCACCAAGCTCGCCCAGGACGCCGCCGCCGAGGGCCCCGTGCTCCAGGTGGCCCACACCGCCGGCCTCTCCCCGGTGCAGGCCCCCACGGACGCCATCATCAAGGTGGACCTCCTCGGCGTGGCCTACGTGCTGGATGCGTTCGCTGAGGTGATCGCGTCCGGAGGCGCGGGCGTGGTGATCGCCTCGATGGCCGGACACTTCGCCGCGGACTCCGTGCCGCTCGAGATGGCCAAGGCCCTCTCGCTCACGCCCACGGACCAGCTCTCCGAGCTCCCCTTCCTCGGCGAGGGCGCCCTGCCCAACCCCGGCGCCGCCTACAGCATCGCGAAGCGCGCCAACGCCCTGCGCGTCCAGGCCGCCGCCGGCGTGTGGGGCCAGCGCGGCGCCCGCATCAACTCCATCAGCCCCGGCATCATCTCCACCCCCATGGGCAACGCCGAGCTCGATGGCGAGTCCGGCCAGCAGATGCGCGGAATGATCGCCGCCTCCGCCACCGGCCGCACCGGCACCCCGGACGACATCGCCGCCGCCACAGCCTTCCTCCTGGACGCCCAGCAGTCCTCCTTCATCACGGGCACGGACCTGCTCGTGGACGGCGGGGCCGTGGCGGGCGTGCGCTGGCACATGAACGCCGGCTGACCCCCTGGCTCCAGTCAATGAGTCCGGTTTGGCACCATACTCGGTGCCAAACCGGACTTATTGTTGCGAGGTATGGAGCTCCCCGTCCCTCTCGCCTTCGGCATCGGGGGCGCGGCCGCCACCGCCATCGGCGCCTTCTGGTGGTGGGGCGGCTTCTCCCGCTGGATGTACATGCGGCAGCGGCTCGCCGGCTGGCCGCCCCTCGCCATCCTCACCGCCGGCATCGCCCTCATGCTCCTCGGCGCAGCCCTCGGCCGCCTCGTGACCACCACCCTCCCCGCGCTCGCCGTCGCACTGATCGCCGCCGCCATCGCCCTCGGCCTGGCCGCCACCGCCTTCCTCTTCTTCGGCGCGCCCTACTCACTCCTCCCGCGCTGGCTCCGCCGCCGCATCGATTCCGGCGATCCCGCCATCCAACCGGACCTCCCCGAGCACCTCTGGCCCCTCTCCCAGCCCCACGGCACCCCCCGCGCACTCGCCCTCTCCACCCCCCACGACGCCGCCCCCACCTCCCAGCACCTCCTCACCACCCTCCGCGCCGGCTCCCTCACCCTCGCCATCCGCCGCGCCTTCTACGCCCGCGCAGCCCTTGCCTCCCTCGCGCTCGCGGCCACCCTCGGCTGGTTCTCCCTCCGCTCCCTCGACGACGGGAACTCACCCCTCGCCCTCGTCCTCCTTCTCCCCGCCGCACCTCTCGTCCTCCTGGCCACCCTCGCGGGGAGGGTGCTGCTGGGAGGTGGGGGAGTCGTCGTCGGGAATGAGGGCCTGGCAAGGGATTCGGAGAGCGTGCGCTGGGAGGAGGTGGAGGCGATCGGCGTGCGGGAGGGCGCGTACGGGCGGGTGGTGCTGGCGCTCAAGGAGGGGTCGCAGCGGCCGCGGGCCGGGTGGTGGCGCGGGCTCGCCACGGTGCACACGCAGCGGACCGAGTACGTGCGCCCGGCCGCGCACGTGCTCCTGCCGGTGCTGCGGGAAAACCCCTGGGACGCGGCGGAGGCGCTCGCCCTCGCGCATGCGGAGCAGACCGGGCCCACCGAGCTCGCGGCACCCGTGGAGCCACTGATGGTCACGTGGGTGCGGGTGGTGGCGGACCCGGTCTACCGGGACCAGATCCGCGGGACCGCGCCGCACCTGAGGGCAGGGAGCGTGGGCCCGGAGAGGCAGAGGTGGCGGCATTGAGCCCCCGTATCCTCGATCCCATGAATGAGACCGCGCCCCGTGTCGTCCTGGCGATCGGCGTGCTGCTGATTGCCTGGGGCGCCTACTGGTGGTGGGGCGGGTGGAAGGGGTGGATCTCCAGCCGCACGAGGTGGCACGGCTGGGTGGCGTACCTGATCCTCGCGAGCGGCATCTCCACCGTGCTCTATGTGCTCGGTTGGGCGCTGGGGGCCGGGGGCGGGCCCTCCTTCTGGTCCCGCGCGATGATCACCGCCGGGGTC
>JAUNRP010000227.1 GCA_030544165.1 bacterium | reverse complement strand
TGCGAACGCCGTGCACTGCGAGTGCCGTGCACCTCGAACCTAGGAGGGTCTTGGATCGTGGGCAATGGGGCTGGCCCCATGCCCGCTTGGGGGGTTACCGCCCCCCAGGCCCTCTGGAAGGCCGCGACGCCACCCACCCCACCAGCCCGAGCGCGCGGTCCACGGACTCCCGGCTGTCCGCACCGGCAAGTGCGCTCGCCACCACGCCGTAGACCATCCGTTCGGTGAGGAGCACATCATGGGCGGTGAGCTCGGCCGGCGCGAGGCCGTCCACCTGCGCCCGCCCGAGCGAGTCCGCAAGCAGCGCCTCCAGCCGCGCGCTCCCGGGATAGTCCGGGAGCTGCAGCCGCGCCTCCACGGCGATCTCCACGAATGCCGAGGACTCGATGGTCATCTCCACGAGCCGGTCCCACACCTGCCAGAACGCGCCGGGCTCTGTGCTGGCAGCGAGCGCCTCCAGCTCCGCGAGGTTCTCCTCGAACACCGCGAGCGCCACGTCCAACTTGGTGGGGAAGTGGCGGTACATCACGGCCTGGGCCACCCCGGCGGCGCGCGAGATGGCGGAGAAGGGGATGCGATAGCCCTCGCGCCGGAAGAGCTCCCGCGCGGCAGCCAGGATCGCGATCCGGTTCGCCGCCGCCGCGGCGGGCCCCCGATTGGGCGCTGGGCGAACGTGCACGCCCGAGCTGTTGACACCCCTTTGCTGCCTCGGCATTCTGGAAGCGTACCAACCGGACAAACCTGTCCGGTACGGGAGGCGAGGGCGCGGACCAGGGTGCGTGCGCGTCGTCGAGATGAACGAACCACAGCGCGAGGAGACCCCATGAGCGAGACCAGCACGTTCGACCACGAGTTCGATGTGGTGGTGGTGGGCAGCGGCGGGGCGGGCTTCGCCACGGCGCTCGGCGCGATCGATTCCGGCCTCTCGGTCCTCATGCTCGAGAGCGGCGAGAAGTGGGGCGGGAACACCGCGATGTCCGGCGGCGGCATGTGGCTGCCCAACAACCCCCTGATGAAGCGGGACGGGGTTGGGGACTCCCGCGAGGAGGCGCTCGAGTACCTCGAGGCCACCATCGGCTCGGACTACCGCGCCACCAGCCGCGAGCGCAAGGAGGCGTTCGTGGACGGCGTGGAGGACTGGGTGCTCACGGCGGAGAAGCACGGCATCACGTTCGTCCGCGCCACCGACTACCCCGATTACTACCCCGAACTCCCCGGCGGCAAGATCGGCCGCGCCATCGAGGTCAAGCCGTTCGACGTGAAGGTGATCGGCGAGTGGACGGACTCGATCTCCGCCCCCGCCCTCCTGCCCGCCAAGACCGATGACGTCTGGCTGCTCGGCCGCGCCTGGTCCACCTTCAGCGGCATGAAGCGCGGGGCGTCCGTGGTCTTCCGCATCCTCGGCGGCCTCGTGCGCGGCAAGAAGCTCGCCGGCATTGGTGGCGCGCTCGGGTCTGCGCTCCTGAAGGCCGTTGTGGTCGACGGCGGCGCCTCCTTGTGGCTCAAGTCCCCCCTCGAGGGCCTCATTTTCGACGACGACGGCCGGGTCACTGGAGTCCGTACCGTTCGTGATGGGTCACCAGTCACGGTGGGCGCGCGCCGCGGGGTGATGCTCGCGGCCGGGGGCTTCGACCACAACACCGAGTGGCGCCAGAAGTACCACGGGATTCCGGGGTTCTCCTCGGGTGCGAAGACCAACCAGGGAGTGCCGATCGCGCTCGCGGAGGAGGCGGGAGCCGCGCTGGAGTTGATGGATGACGCGTGGTGGGGCCCCTCGCTCGCGGGCGTGGAGGGCGGGGATCCCTCGTTCGTGGTGGGGGAGCGGTCCATGCCGTACTCGATGATCGTGGACGCACGCGGCGCGCGGGTTTCCAACGAGTCCGAGTCCTACGTGGACTTCGGCCACGCGATGCTGGAGCGCGATCCGGACGGTGCGTACTGGATGATCGCGGACGCGCGGCACGCTCGGCGCTACCTCCGCACGTTCGCCCTGGACCCGCGGGCGATGAAGGCGATGCGGGAGCAGGGGATCGTGCACTCAGCCAAGACCCTCGCCGAGTTGGCGGATTCGATCGGCGCGGATCCGGCGGTGCTGAAGGCCACCGTGAAGGAGTTCAACGGCTTCGCGCGCTCCGGCGTTGACGGGGAGTTCGGCCGCGGGAACTCCGCCTACGACCGCTACTACGGCGATCCCACCGTCCACCCGAACCCGGTGCTGGGGCCGATCGAGCGGGGCCCGTTCATGGCCTACCGGCTGGTGATCGGCGATCTCGGCACCAAGGGCGGGGTGCTCACCGATGCGGATGCGCGGGCGCTGCGCGAGGACGGCTCCGTGATCGAGGGGCTGTATGCGGCCGGGAACAACTGCGCCTCCGTGATGGGCCGGACGTATCCCGGTCCGGGATCCACGCTGGGGCCGGCCACGGTCTTCGGGATGCGGGCGGCCAGGGATATGGCGCGGAAGGGCTGACCCGGCAGTTGCGCCGCTGTGCCCCGCGGAGTCCTCGGAAGGGGTGACCCGGCTGTTGCGGCGCTGTGCCCCGGGGAGCGCGGCGGAAGGGGTGACCCGGCTGCTGCGCCGCTGTTCCCCGGGGAGTCCTCGGAAGGTTGATTGTGCTGTTGCGCCGCTACCCGCCGAGGAGCGCCTTCCTCGGGGTATAGCGGCGGAGGCGATCGGCGCCGAGGCAGCGAGTGAGGGCAAGGCGCCCCGCCTCCAGTGAGGTGACGTCCTCGTTCATGACGTGGTGGGCGAGGACGCCGGCGGAGGCCAGGAGGTCATCGCGCCGTTTCTCCTTGGTGAAGGCGGCACGGCCTTCGGGGGTTTCCGTGTCGTACTTGAGGAGGCCATCGAATTCAAAGCCGAGTCCGAGTTCCTCGATCCAGACATCCACGTAGAAGTTCTGGCCCTGGACCTGGACGTGCTTCTGGGCCGTGGGGTGGGGGAGTCCGAGGGCGAGGATCACCCACCGCAGGGCCGATTCGCCGGGGGATTCCGAGAGTGGATTGGTGAAATGGATGACCGCGCGGGCCCGGTTCATGCCCCGCCGCCCTTTGGTCTGTTCTAGCCGTTCGGCGAGCTCATCGAGGATCGGATCCGCGCGCTTCCGTGCAAGATCCTTCCTGAAGCGCGTGGCGGAGGTGAGAGCCCGGAGGGCTGCATCCGTGATCGGGAGTGACTCGCGCGGTGGCCTGAAGCGGGCAAAGTCCAGCATGATTCGCTGCGGGGTCACGGTGGGGATGCCATGGAGCTCGATGAGGTCGGTCTCGGGGATGGCGATCGCATGGCGAGCCACGATGACACGGCTCCCTTCGGGCGCTCTTGGGTCCGCGAGGCGTGTGGACCGATGGTTGCCGTTGGATCCGGTGGCGGAGTGAACCCGATCCACCTTGCCGATCACCGGAAGTCCGTGGAGCAGTGCCGCCGATTCAAGCGCCATCACGGCCTTCGGTTCGTTCCGAGTTAGCCACTGGATGCGCGCGAGCCCCACCATCCGCTCCTTCTCCCACGGCTTCCATGTGGGATCGCACTCCAGGTACGCCCCTCTCGCAATGGGTTCTAGCTCTGGCGCTGCCTGCCACTTCTCCACCCCATGACCGCGGCGGGTGATGAGCCTGGCATGGGCTTCCTCCAAGAGTCGCGGAATCTCGAGCATGTGCCGAGTGTGAC
>JAUNRP010000226.1 GCA_030544165.1 bacterium | reverse complement strand
ATGCGCTCGGTGTCCTTGCTTCCGAACGACCTGATCACGGATCCATCCTATAACGCGCTGCGTCAATAACGCTAGACGTTAAACCGGAACTCCACCACATCCCCGTCCTGCATCACGTAGTCCTTGCCCTCCAGCCGCATCTTCCCCGCGCCCTTCACGGCCGCCTCGGAGCCGAGCTCCACGAGGTCCGCAAACGTCATCACCGCCGCCTTGATGAAGCCCTTCTCGAAGTCCGTGTGGATCACCCCGGCCGCCTGCGGCGCCTTCCAGCCCTTCCGAATGGTCCACGCACGCGATTCCTTCGGCCCCGCCGTCAGGTACGTCTGCAGCCCGAGGGTGTCGAACCCCACGCGCGCCAACTGGTCCATCCCGGACTCCTCCTGGCCGGAGGCCTCCAGCATCTCCCGCGCCTCGTCCTCATCCAGCTCCACCAGCTCGGACTCGAACTTCGCATCCAGGAAGATCGCCTCGGACGGCGCCACCGCCGCCCGCAACTCCTCCTGCATGGCCGCATCCGCCAGCCCGGAGTCGTCCGTGTTGAACACGAAGATGAACGGCTTGGCCGTCATCAGCCCGAACTCGCGAATCGCCTCACCGTCCACCGCCCCGCGCGCCACCGCAGCCGAGAGCAGCTCACCGGACTGCAGCATCTCCTGCGCCGCCCCCGCCGCAGCCAAAACCCCAGCGTCCGCCTTCTTCGAGCGGACCTCCTTCTCCAACCTCGGAATCGCCTTCTCCAGGGTCTGCAGGTCCGCGAGCTGCAGCTCCGTGGTGATCGTCTCGATGTCCGCGATCGGATCCACCCGCCCATCCACGTGCACCACGTCCGGATCGGCGAACGCGCGCGTCACCACGCAGATCGCGTCCGCCTCACGGATGTTCGCGAGGAACTGGTTCCCGAGCCCCTCCCCCTCGGACGCCCCGCGCACGATCCCCGCGATGTCCACGAACGTCACCGTGGCCGGGATGATCTTCTCCGAGCCGTAGATCTCCGCCAACTGCCCGAGCCGCGCATCCGGCAGCGGCACGATTCCCAGGTTGGGCTCGATGGTGGCGAACGGGTAGTTCGCCGCGAGCACGGTCGCGCGCGTCAGCGCATTGAACAGGGTCGACTTGCCGACGTTCGGGAGCCCGGCAATACCAATCGTGAGAGCCACGGGGAAAGCTTAGGCGAGCAAACCTCCCAGCCCCGCCTCCCGCCGTCGTGAGATTGCCGACGACGCAGGGCAAGTTCCGTACGCACTCCCACCACCCGCCGTCGTGAGATTGCCGACGACGCAGGGCCGGTTCCGTACGTACCCCCACCCTGCGTCGTCGGGGAGTGACCTACCCGGCGAACCACCCGCCGTCGTTGGGGATGATGGCGCCGGAGACGTTGGAGGCCTCGTCCGCGAGGAGGAAGACGATGAGGTCCGCCTGCTGCTGCGGGGTGGCCATGCCGAGCGCGGTCTGGTGGACCGGCGAGATGGCGGCCATGCCCTCCTGATCGATCTTGGTGGGATCGATGGAGCTCATGATGTTGGTCTCCACGCCGCCCGGGCACACCGCGTTGCAGCGGATCCCCCTGCGGCCGTAGGTGTAAGCGGTGTTACGGGTGAGCCCCACCACGGCGTGCTTGGAGGCCGTGTAGGCGGCGCCCGCGGCGGCGCCCCGGATGCCGGCCTCTGAGGCGGTGTTGACGATCGAGCCGCCACCGGCCTCGAGCATGTGCGGGATGGCCGCGCGGGTCATGTAGAAGGTGCCGCCTGCGTTGATCCTCATGACGCGGTCCCAGAGGTCCACGGCGGTCTCGGCGGCGCCCGAGAAGTAGTCCATGATCCCGGCATTGTTGGCAAGGCCCTTGAGCGGGCCCTTGGCGGCGGCCTCGTCCACCATGTTCTGGGCCTGCTCGGGATCGCCGATGTCGCCCACCAGGGCGAACGCCTGGCCGCCCGCCTCCTCGATCAGCTTCACGGTCTCGTGGGCTGAATCCGAGATGTCGGCGACACCCACGTTGGCACCTGCGGCGGCGGCGGTGAGGGCGGCGGCACGTCCGATTCCGGAGCCGGCTCCGGTGATGATGACCACGCGGTCACCGAGGGTGTAGGTCATGGTCTCCTCCTTGAGATCACGGTGTTCTCGGGCACCTCCCAGCGTAGTTGGAGCACTGCGCACAGGTGGTTCAGTTGGTAGCGAAAACCTGGGCAACTTGGGCAATCCGACCCCCCGTAGGAGCGGCCCGCCTAGGCTCGAAGCTGTACGTCCCACCCATCAACGAAGCGAGGAGGACGCCATGAGGGCGTGGCATTTCGTAGGAACCCACAAACCGTTCGAGCGCGTGGACATCGAGGAGCCCACGGCGGGCGCCGGCAAGGTGGTCATCGACGTCAAGGCAGCCGGCCTCTGCCACTCGGACGTGGGCATTCTCGAGGACGAGAAGTGGCTGGCCACCATGAAGGACCTCCCGGTGGTCCCGGGCCACGAGACGGCCGGCGTCATCAGCGAGCTCGGCGAGGGCGTCACCGATTGGAAGGTGGGCGACAAGGTGGCCGTCACCCCGATGGTGGAGCTCATGGGCTACATGGTCAACGGCGCGTGGGAGGAGCGCGCGGAGGTGGCCCAGGAGGCGCTCATCCGCATCCCCGAGGGCGTCAGCTTCGCCCAGGCCGCCGCCGCCACCGATGCCGGAATGACCTCGGTGGGCGCGCTCACCACGGCCGGCGTCAAGGAGGGCATGAAGGTCGGCATCATCGGGTTCGGTGGCCTCGGCCAGATCGGCGCCCGCGTGGCCCACCTGCGCGGCGCGGAGGTCTACGTGGCCGAGATCAACGAGGGCGTGTGGGACCGCGCCAAGGAGGCGGGCGCCGTCAAGGTGGCAGCGTCCATCAAGGAGTTCGAGGCCGACGAGCTCGACGTGATCATCGACTACGCCGGATTCGGCGTCACCACGGCCGATGCGCTCCAGGTGGTCAAGTGGTCCGGCGGCGGCCGCGTGGTCCAGGTGGGCATGGGCAAGCTCGAGGCCACCATCGATATCTACCCCCTGATCCTCGGCCGCAAGGAGCTCGTGGGATCGCAGGGCGGCAGCATCGAGGACATCGAGGAGACCATGAAGTACATGGCCTCCGGCGATCTCAGCCCGGTCATCACGGAGATCGACTTCGAGGAGATCGGGGACGGCATCCAGCAGCTCATCGACGGCACCGCCAAGGGCCGGCTCGTGGCCACGATGGACTGATCGACCTCCCGGTGATCTGAGACGGGGCTGGGCCTGCGGGCCCGGCGAACACGAACGGGGCTGGGCCTGCGGGCCCGGCCCCGTTTCGCTACCCTCGTGGGAGCGGCGATCCCGCACCCCCAACCCGCCCAACGACGGGCACGAAGGACGAGAATGGACACCCCTCCCCCCTCCTCACCCGCCACCGGGACCGGTCGCAGCGTGGCCGCGTCCACCGAGACCGCCACCGCTGCCGGGCCTGACGCCGCCGAGACCACGGTGAGCTCCGCCGTCGCCGAGGTACTGGCCGCCCACACGGCGCACGTGTTCGGGATCATGGGCGAGGGCAACGCCCATTTCCTCGATCGCGCCGAGGCCGCCGGCCTCCCGGTCACGCCCACCCGCCACGAGGCCGGGGCCGTCTCCGCCGCGGACGCCTACTACCGCGCCTCCTCCCGCCTCGCCGTGGCCACCAC
>JAUNRP010000225.1 GCA_030544165.1 bacterium | reverse complement strand
CAGGCGTCGCGGCCTTCGGCTACATCCCGTGGTGGAGCCTCGCCATCCCCGGCACCCTCCTGCTGGCCTTCCTGGTGGCCTCACCCATCATGGTGCGGGCCATGAACCGACGCTTCGACGCGCGCGCCCAGGCCGTGGAGACCGACAAGGGACTGCTCGACTAGGCGTGTGGGTGGGCCCCCCAGTGGCGCCCCCCCACTCCCAGGAGGTTCCATGTCTGACCAGGCATCCACAGCGGCACCGCCGAAGGCGGGGCTCGCGGATCTTCTCCGCCACTCGGCGGATCTCATCACCGGACTGCAGGACCCGTCCGGCGCCTACCCGGCGTCTCCCACCTTCTCCGCGTATCGCGGCTACAGCTGGTTCCGTGATGGTTCGTTCATCGCCGAGGCCGCCTCCCGCGCCGGTGCACGGTGGAAGGAAGCCAAGCTCACGGACTCGGCCACCCGATTCCACCGTTGGTGTGCGCGCATCCTAACGGACCGCGAACCACACATCCGGGAGATCGTCGCCGCCCAACGTGCTGGACACCACGTGCCCGAGCGCTCCATGCTTCCCACCCGGTTCACATTCGCCGGAGAGGACGGCACTGACGAGTGGTGGGACTTCCAGCTCGACGGTTACGGCACCTGGCTGTGGGCCCTCGCTGCCCATGGCGAACGTACGGCTGGTGATCTCACGCCGTTCCGTGCCGGTGCCAGCCTCGCGGTGGAGTACCTCGCCGCATTCTGGGATCGCCCATGTTTCGACTGGTGGGAGGAGCACAACGAGCACCGCCACCTCTCCACAATTGGCGCGATGGTTGGTGGACTTGAGGCAATCGCCGATGCCCAGCAGCCCGATGGAACGAGCCTCCTCCCAGTCGCCACGAGGACCCTCGCGCGCCGGGGCGCCCACGCAGCCCGCGAGTTCACGAGCGAGCACGGAATCGGCCCGGACGGCGCCCTTCGTAAGTGGGTTGGTTCCACCGAGGTGGACGCGTCCCTTGCCTCCTGCATCACTCCATTCCGTCTCGTACCCCCCGGCTCGCCGGTGGCACGCGCCACCCTGGACCGGATCTGCGCCGATCTCGAGGTGGGCGGTGGAGTCCACCGGTTCCGCGCAGACGTCTTCTTCGGTGGGGGCCAGTGGCCACTTCTCTCCTGCTTCCTCGGCTGGGCGCTCGCAGACAGCGATCCCGAGCTAGCGCGCACGTACCTCGAGTGGGCAGTCGCCCAGACCACCCCCACCCTCGACCTTCCCGAGCAGGTTCCCACGCACCTCCTCCACCCCTCGCACCTCGAGGAGTGGGTGGAGCGATGGGGCACCGTGGCGACCCCCCTGCTCTGGTCCCACGCGATGGTGATCACCCTCGCAGATGTTCTCGGCCTCACCTGAAGGAGCCCCGTGATCCGGCACCACCCTCGTGGCATCGGCCACCCCTACGCCCGCTCGGCCGACCAACGCAGCCCCTTCCTGCCGCTAGGCGGCGAGCCCGTCCACCTCGGCATCGTCATCGAGGGGCCGTCATCCACGCGGGTGGTGTGTGAGTGGGAGGTCGGCGGTGCCGTGGTCGAACTCGAGATGGCCCCCGGAACGGGGGGCGACGACGACGCCGCCGCTCTGGCCGGCGGTTCCGGCCACCTCGCCGAGGCGCAGGCCGAGAGCCTGACGTCTGCGGGGGCGTGGTCCGTCACGTCGCCTCCCGTACAGGTGGGGGAGGCGACGAGGTACCGCTTCCGCGCGGATGGGGAGACCACTGACTGGTTCGAGGTGGAGGCGGGCCGTTGGGTCCGTGAGGGTGGAGACCTCGTGATCGGTGGCCCGGCCGCGGACCGGTTGGTGCCGGGAACGCTCGAGTGGCTCGTCTCCGGTAGTGGTGTGAGCAGGGCCCGGCTTGCCCTCGGGCTGGAGGAGGGGGAGCGGGTTCTCGGGTTTGGGGAACGTTTCGATTCGGTGGACCAACGAGGACGCCGACTCGACTCGGTGGTGTTCGAGCAGTACAAGCAGCAGGGCGAACACAGGCGCACCTACCTGCCGATGCCGTTCGCGCACGTGATCGGGGGCGAGGGCTGGGGATTCCACGTGGCGACGAGCCGCCGGGTGTGGTTCGACGTGGGTGCCAGCGATGCGGACCTCCTGTGGATCGAGGTGGACCTCGGCATCGGCACGCAACCCCCCGGAGAGGTGGTGGTCAGGGGCTACGGAGGGACGCCGTCGGAGGTGTTGGACGCGTTCCTCTCCGAGGTGGGGCGGCCGCGGGAACTCCCCGAGTGGGTGTTCCGGCTCTGGGCGTCCGGGAACGAGTGGAACACCCAGGCCAGGGTGATGCGAGAGATGGACCTGCATCACGAATACGGCATTCCGGTGGGTGCGGTGGTGATCGAGGCGTGGAGCGACGAGAACGGCATCACGGTCTTCCGAGACGCCGACTACGAGGTGCGCGAGGACGGCAGCCCGTTCCGGTACGAGGACTTCTCCTTCGATCCCAACGGCGCCTGGCCGGACCCGGCCGGAATGGTGCGCGAGCTGCACTCACGGGGAGTCAGGGTGCTTCTCTGGCAGATTCCTCTCACCAAGACCATCGACCACGAACGTGAACTCGGTCCACAGGTGGCGGCGGAGGGCTCCGCGCTCGTGGCCAGTGGTCACGCCATCCGAGAGGAGGACGGCTCGCCCTACCTGAATCGGGGCTGGTGGTTCCCCAAGGCGCTCATGCCCGACTTCTCCACCCCTGAGGCGCGGGCATGGTGGGCAGAGCGGCGCCGGTATCTTGTTGAGGGAGTGGGGATCGACGGGTTCAAGACCGATGGCGGCGAGCACGCCTGGGGCGCTGAATTGCTCTACTCGGGAGGGCGCCGGGGCGCGGAGATGAACAACCTGAACCCCGTGGGATACGCACGGGCACTCGGCGAGCTGTTGGAATCCTGCGGAAAGGCGCCCGTGACATTCTCACGAGCCGGCTACACGGGGTCGCAGCCTCATGGGGTGTTCTGGGCGGGTGACGAGGACTCCACCTGGCAGGCGTTCCGGAACTCCGTCACCGCCGGGATCACGGCCGGAGCCTGCGGAATTCTCTATTGGGGTTGGGATCTCGCGGGCTTCTCGGGACCGGTTCCCGAGCCGGAGCTCTACCTGCGTGCCACCTGGGCGAGCGCCCTCATGCCCGTCATGCAGTACCACTCGGAGTTCAACCACCACCGGGAGCCGAAGCGCGATCGGACACCCTGGTGGGTGGCCGAGGTCCATGATTCGCCGGGGGTGGTGGACGAATTCCGAGAGGCGGTCCGTTTCCGCGAGTGCTTGGTCCCGTATCTCGCCGAGCAGGCACGAGAGGCAATCGCGAGAGGGCTTCCGCTGATGCGGGCTCTCCCCTTCGAGTTCGTTGGCGACGAGCGGGTGTGGGAGTTCCCCTCACAGTGGATGCTCGGCTCTGATCTTCTGGTGGCGCCCGTGCTTGCACCAGGGGCCGCCGAGACGGAGGTCTACCTTCCCGATCCGGGCGGGGGAGCCGTGTGGAGGTGTGAATGGACCGGCGGAGAATTCGCGCCCGGTGTTCACGCGGTGGATACCAGACTCACCGGACCGCGCGGCTTCCGTCCGCCGGTGTTCCGACGGGGCTGAGCGGGCTGGGAGGTGGTTCACTAGGATTGTCCTCACGATCAAACCCGGGGAGGTTGGGCTGCGATGCCATTCGTCTATCTCATCATG
>JAUNRP010000224.1 GCA_030544165.1 bacterium | reverse complement strand
GGACGCGATCCGCCGGGTGGCGGCGGGGGACGCGGCGTTCTCCCCGCGGCTGGCCGGGTTCGTCCTGGACGCGTTCGGGGCAGGTGCGGGCGCGGCGGGAGGAGGCGCCGCCGTCGAGGGGGAGGACGAGCTGGACCAACTCTCGCAGCGGGAGGTGGAGGTGATGCGCCTGATCGCCCGCGGCTACACGTACCGCGAGGTGGCGGGCGAGCTGTTCATCTCGGTGAAGACGGTGGAGACCCACATGTCCGCCGTGCTGCGGAAGCTCCAGCTCTCCAACCGGCGCGAGTTGGCCAAGTGGGCGGTGGCGCGGCGGATCGTGTGAAGCGGCCGCACGAACCCGCCCACGCAGATAGTCTGCTGACGGTACACCACCCCTGAACGGGGTAGCACCGCCACCCTCAATCGGATACGATTGAAATGTCTCGATGTCGAGACATTTTTCCCTCGCTGAACCGGAAGGCAGATTGTGGATCTCTACGAGTACCAAGCTCGAGACCTCTTCGCCGCCTACGACGTGCCTGTTCTGGGCGGCGTTGTGGCGTCAACCCCCGAGGAGGCCCGGGCGGCCGCCGAACAGCTCGGGGACGGACTCAAGGTTGTCAAGGCCCAGGTGAAGACGGGCGGCCGCGGCAAGGCCGGCGGCGTCAAGCTCGCCCACACCCCGGAGGACGCGGAGGAGAAGGCCGCCGCGATCCTCGGGATGGACATCAAGGGCCACACGGTCCACAAGGTCCTGATCGCCGAGGGTGCGGACATCGCCGAGGAGTACTACTTCTCGATCCTGCTGGACCGCGCCGAGCGCCGCTACCTCGCCATGGCGTCCGTGGAGGGCGGCATGGAGATCGAGCAGCTCGCCGTGGAGCGCCCCGAGGCCCTCGCGAAGATCGCGGTGGACCCGATCGTGGGGATCGACAAGGCCAAGGCCGAGGAGATCGTGGACGCCGCGGGCTTCAAGAAGGAGATCCGCGATCAGGTCACGGACGTGATCCTGAAGCTGTGGGACGTCTACGCCGGCGAGGACGCCTCGCTCGTGGAGGTCAACCCGCTGGTGCTCACCCCGGAGGGCAAGGTCATCGCCCTGGACGGCAAGGTCACCATAGATGACAACGCCTCCTTCCGCCACGAGTCCCACGCGGACCTGGTGGACATCCAGGCCGAGGACCCGCTCGAGCTCAAGGCCAAGGAGCAGAACCTCAACTACGTGAAGCTTGACGGCGAGGTGGGCATCATCGGTAACGGTGCCGGCCTCGTGATGTCCACCCTCGATGTGGTGGCGCTCGCGGGCAAACCCCACGGCGTGAAGCCCGCCAACTTCCTGGACATCGGCGGCGGCGCCTCCGCGGAGGTCATGGCCAACGGCCTGGACGTGATCCTCGGGGACGAGCAGGTCCGCTCCGTGTTCGTGAACGTGTTCGGCGGCATCACCGCGTGCGACGAGGTGGCCCGCGGGATCGTGGGCGCGCTCGAGGTGCTCGGCGATTCGGCCACCAAGCCCCTCGTGGTCCGCCTCGATGGCAACAACGTGGAGGAGGGCCGCGCGATTCTCGCCGAGGCCAACCACCCCCTCGTCACCCTGATGGACACCATGGACGGTGCCGCTGCGCGCGCCGCCGAGCTGGCAGCGAAGTAAGGAGCGGAGAAGAGAAATGGCAATCCTGCTTGATGAGAACTCCAAGGTCATCGTCCAGGGCATGACCGGCGCGGAGGGGCAGAAGCACACCCGCCGCATGCTCTCCGCCGGCACCCAGATCGTGGCCGGAACCAACCCCCGCAAGGCGGGCACCTCCGTGGACTTCGAGGTCACCCCCACCGGCTACGGCTCGGAGAAGGTGGAGGCCGGCACGGTCTCCGTGCCCGTGTACGGCACCGTGAAGGAGGCCAAGGAGGCCACCGGCGCCACCGTGTCCGTGATCTTCGTGCCGCCGCCCTTCGCGAAGGCCGCCGTGATCGAGGCCGTGGACGCGGACCTCGATCTGGTGGTCATCATCACCGAGGGCATCCCGGTCAAGGACTCCGCGGAGTTCTTCACCTACGCCCAAGAGAAGGGCGTGCGCCTGATCGGCCCGAACTGCCCCGGCATCATCTCCCCGGAGAAGTCCAACGTGGGCATCACGCCCCCGGACATCACCCCGGCCGGCCCGATCGGCCTCGTGTCCAAGTCCGGCACGCTCACCTACCAGATGATGTACGAGCTCCGTGACGTGGGCTTCACCACCTGCATCGGAATCGGCGGCGATCCGGTGATCGGCACCACCCACATCGATGCCCTCAAGGCGTTCGAGGAGGACCCGGACACCAAGGCGATCGTGATGATCGGCGAGATCGGCGGCGACGCCGAGGAGCGCGCCGCCGCCTACATCAAGGAGCACGTCACCAAGCCCGTGGTGGGCTACGTGGCCGGCTTCACCGCCCCGGAGGGCAAGACCATGGGCCACGCCGGCGCGATCGTCACCGGCTCCGTGGGCACCGCCGCCGCCAAGAAGGAGGCCCTCGAGGCCGTGGGCGTCAAGGTGGGCCGTACCCCCACCGAGACCGCCAACCTCGCGCGCGAGCTGTTCGCCTAACCCCCAGCCGGGTTTCTCCCACCAGGACCCGACGACGGAACCCACCCTCCGCCGTCGGGTCCTGGTGCGTCTCGGACTCCGTGCGTTGCGGGCACCCCCGGGTGCGCCCGGCACCCCCGGACGCGGACCTGCCCCTAAGGATCACACTGGCGGCGTGATATCACTGGGCAACTGTGATCGGTGCGGGCACCTTCCTGGCCGGCAACCGTGGGAGTGTGTAAATCGCGGGCAGGTTCGCCCGCGCGCGGCGAGGCACCCACGCCACACACCCGCCTCGCGCCTATCCTGACCAGCAATGAGCCGATTCCTGCCCGAGAAGTCCCTCCGCGCCGCACTCGCTGGCGTGGAGGCGGCCGTGCTCACGTGGCTGACCACGGCGCTCCTCGCGATGGTGGCCTACGCCGCCACCGCCGCCGCGCCGGGCATGGCGAGCGTGAACTGGTCCACGGCCGTGGGCGCGGGAACGCACCTGTGGGCGCGCGGCTTCGGCGGAACCCTGGTGCTGGACGAGACGGCGATGACCCTCATCCCACTCGGCCTGCCGCTCCTCGCCGTGGTGCTGCTCGCGGGCGCCATCCGGCGCGGGCAACTCCGCACGATCCCGCAGGTGGCGGTCTCAGCCTTGGCGTTCGTGGTGGCCGTGGCCGGCCTCGGCCTGGCCGGGGGAGTGGCCGCCGGGCCGCACCTGATCGGCGCTGTGGTGGTGGGCGCGATCGGCGCCACCCTCGGCATCTGGGGCCGCACCCGCGAACTCCCCGGATTTGCGCAGCGCTGGCTCGATTCCCTGCCGCGCGACGTGGGCGAGGGCTTCCGCTCCGGCCGAATCCTGCTCCTCTGGCTTGCCGGCCTCGGCGCCCTTCTGGTGCTGGCCGCGATCCTGCTCAACTGGGACCAGGTGGTGGAGATCTCCGAGTCGCTGCAGGCGGGAACCGTCTCCGGCGTGGCATTCGGGCTCGTGCAGGCGGCCTTCCTCCCGAACCTCGTGGCCTGGGCCCTGGCGTGGATCTCCGGCCCCGGCTTCATGGTGGGAACCGGCACCGAGTTCACCCCCACCGGAGTTCTCACCGAGCCCCTCCCGGCGATCCCCGTGCTCGGCGCCCTGCCAAGCCCCGAGTTCACCCCCGGCCTCCTCGTGCTCCTGGTCCCCGTGGTCCTCGGCG
>JAUNRP010000223.1 GCA_030544165.1 bacterium | reverse complement strand
TCGGACTCCTGGGTGGACCCCGCCGTCGAGCCGCCCTTGAGGGCCGAGAACAGAATGTCGAACACGGAGCGGCCCATGCCGTTGGCCATCGCGATGGTGAGCAGCGTTCCGGACGCGCCCACGAGCATGCCCGCCACCAGCATCAGGGTGTTCGGCATCGCGAAGCCGGACGCCGCCACCGCCAGGCCCGTGAAGGCGTTCAAGAGCGAGATCACGATCGGAACGTCCGCGCCGCCCACCGGCAGCACCATCAGCACGCCGGAGAGCAGGCCGAGCGCGAGCAGCACCCACGCCCAGATGAGGTTCCCGGTCACCGCCACGGTGATCGCCACCGCGGCGGAGGCGGCCATCGTGACCACCATCCACACCACGGCCAACGGCAGCACCACGGGCCGCGCGGTCATGATGCCCTGCAGCTTCAGGAACGTCACGATCGAACCGGAGAGCGAGAGCCCACCGATCAGGATCGCGAACGCCGAGGCCGCCAGCGTGTACCACGGCACCGCGCTCAGCACCGGCTGCAGCTCGGTCAGTTCGATCACGCCCACGAACGCCGCCGCGCCACCGCCCACACCGTTGAGCAGGGCCACGAGCTGCGGCATGTCCGTCATCTTGACCTTGCGCGCCACCGGCACGGAGATCGCGCCGCCGATCACCACCGCCGCCAGGGACAGCGGCAGCGAGGCGCCCTGGAAGTCCGTGGAGAGGTAGACCGTCACCACCGCGAGCGCCGCACCCGCGGCACCGAGCAGGTTCCCGCGCCGGGCGGTCCGCGGCCCGGAGAGGCCCTTGAGCGCGAGGATGAAGCAGATCGCGGCGATCAGGTAGAACGTGGCCGTCAGCCACGGGGGAAGGATGTTCACCGCTGCGCCTCCTTCTTCTTACCGGAGAACATCTCGAGCATCCGGTCCGTCACCACGAACCCGCCGATCAGGTTCATCGCCGCGAGCACAGTGGCGAACAGCCCGAAGACCATCACCCACACGTTGGTGGCGTGCGCGGTCACGATGATCGCGCCCACCAGGATGATCCCGTGGATCGCGTTCGCGCCGGACATCAGCGGCGTGTGCAGCGTGCTGGTCACCTTGGAGACCACCTCGTATCCCACGAATGCCGCCAATACCAGCATCGTCAGGGACGTCATGAACGGGTCCATCACCGCGCTCCCTCCTCGCCTTCCGTCTGCATCCCATCGACGACGACGCCGCCCGCCCCATCCATCCCCTCACCCTGGGCTGGGGTGGGGTAGGGAGGGGCCTGGCCTCCGGGCGCCTGGGCCGACGGGGCCTCGTGAGCCGGGGCCGCACCAGCGGGGGTGTTCTCTGCCGGGGCCTCCGCCGCCGAAGCCTCCTGCGCGGGAGCCTGCTCGGCCGGGGGCGCCAGGCGGTTGATGCCCTCGTGGGTGATGGTCATCCCCTCGACGATGTCGTCCGCGAAGTCCACGTTGAGCCCGCCCTCGGAGACGATCAGCTTGAACACGTTGTCCACGTTCTTCGCGAACAGCCGCGAGGCGTCCGTGGGCAGGTCACCGGGGGCGTTCGCGAGGCCAACGATCGTGACCTCTCCGCCGCCGCGAGCGGAGGGGACCTTCACGTCCTCCCCTGCCACGGAGCCCTCCACGTTCCCGCCGCCGGCGGCCGCGAGGTCCACCACCACGGCGCCGGGGCGCATGGCGGCCACCATCTCGGCGGTGGCGAGCTGCGGGGCGCGGCGGCCGGGAACTGCGGCGGTGGTGATGAGCACGTCCGCATCGGCGATCCACGGCGCGAGGGCCTCACGCTGACGCATCGCCGCGTCGTCGCCCAACGCGCGAGCGTAACCGCCGGTACCGGTGCCCTCGGAGGCGTCCACCGGTACCTCGATGAAGGTGGCGCCCACGGACCTGGCCTCCTCGGCGGAGTCGGGGCGGATGTCGTTGGCGGAGACGAGCGCGCCGAGCCGGCGTGCGGTGGCGATCGCCTGGAGGCCGGCCACGCCGATCCCGAGCACCACCACCTTGGCGGGTGGCACGGTGCCGGCGGCCGTCATGGCCATCGGGAAGAAGCGCGGGGAGCGGATCGCGGCCTCGAGCACGGCGCGGTAGCCGGCGGCGAGGGCCTGCGAGGAGAGCACGTCCATCGACTGCGCGCGCGAGGTGCGAGGCAGCTTCTCGAAGGACATGGCGGTCACGTTCGCCTCCGCGAGCGCGGCCACCCGTGCCTCGTCATAGGGGCCGGCGAGGCCGATGGTCACGGCTCCCGGCTTCAGGCGGTGGACGGCTCCCGCGGGGAGCGGGGTCACGTGGGCGAGGACGTCCACCTGGGCGAGGTCGATCGCGGGGACCACCTCCGCCCCCGCTGTGGCGTAGTCGGAATCAGGGTACGCAGAGGCCGTTCCCGCGCCCTCCTCGACGAGGACGCGGTGACCCTGGCGCACCATCTGTTGGACAATCTCCGGGACCAGGGCGACCCGTGTTTCGGGCGCGGGCTCCCGCGGCGCGGCAATGGTGATCACCGCTCCAGCCTAGGGCGCAGGTCACATGGTGGGCTGGGACGTTTGGCGGCGTGCTCCCCCTCGATTTCCGCGTGCCTGGCTGCCCCGCCCGCCCTTCCCGCGACCTGCCCCGCCGGCCCACGCCACCTGCCCCGCCCCTCCCCTCACGCCGACCTGCCCCTGAGGATCACACTGGCGGCGTGATATCACTGGGCCCGTGTGATCCTCGCGGGCATGCCCGTGAAAGGTCGGGGTAGGTCCGTGAAAAGGGAGTGTTGGGAGTGGGGAACGGCGGGGACCGGCATCGGTAGGCTCTCGGCATGGCGGCCAATGATGATCGTGTGGACGGCGGAGGCTCCCCGGAGCGCGAAGTGCTCGCGTGGTCCAGGTTCGGGGACGCAGCGCGGGAACTTGCGCAGCAGGTGGTGGACTCGGGCTGGTTCCCGGACGTGGTGGTGGCGGTGGCGCGGGGCGGCCTTCTTCCCGCAGGCGCGGTCTCCTACGCGCTGGGGGTGAAGGCGCTCGGCACCATGAACGTGGAGTTCTACACGGGAGTGGCGCAGACCCTCACGGCGCCGGTGTTCCTGCCGCCACTGATGGACACGGCAACGCTCCGCGGTAAGAAGGTGCTGGTGGTGGACGATGTGGCCGATTCGGGCCGCACACTCTCGCTCGTGCTCGAGACGCTGCGAGATCTGCCGGGCGGGGCACCGGACGAGGTGAGATCAGCCGTGTTGTTCGTGAAGCCGAGCTCGGTGGAACAGCCCGAATACCTCTGGAGGCGCACCGAGAAGTGGATCACGTTCCCGTGGTCCGCGTTGCCGCCGGTGCATCCCGGGGTCCCGCAGAAGGAGTCGTACGGGAAGCAGGAGGGGTAGGGCTCAGTCCGCGGTGTTGGTGGCGAGTTCCTCGAGGTGCTCGATGAGCCCCGGGAGGCCGGCCTCGAGTTCCCCGAGTGTCTGGTCGAAACTGGAATCGTTGCCGTACCAGGGATCGTCCACGTCCAGCTCGTGCTCTCGAGCGCCATCGCTGAGTTGCGGGGCGGCCGGATCGAACTCGCGCCACATGCGGATCTTGGAGGCATCAGTCCCCCACTCCTCCGCCCAGCGGCGCAGGGTGCGGGCGTGGCTGGAGGTCATTGCCAGGATGAGGTCGGAAGTGGCCATGTCCTCGGGAGTCACCCGGCGGGCGGTGTGGCGGAACGTGGCGCGACCGCCGCGGCGCAGCGCCGCGTTCGCCCGCGAATCCACGGGGTTGCCGCGCTCCTCGGCGCTGACGCCGGCGGAGTCGAG
>JAUNRP010000222.1 GCA_030544165.1 bacterium | reverse complement strand
CGGTTCAGGCCCACGCTGGCGGGCTCGACCGGGAGGGACGAGCGACGGGCGGGGCGGGGGATCACCCTTTCAGGGTAGGCGAGGCCTCACGGGCCGGGCGGGAGGGCGCGCGCCGCTGCGAGGATGCGGCGGGTGGCGGGCATCACCCAGCCGACCACCAGCCCCACGAGCACCGCGGCGATGATGGTGCCCTCGCGGACCCCGCGGAGTTCGCCCCAGGTGAGGAGCGAGAAGATGGCGGCGGCGGCCACGAGCGTGGAGTCGAAGATGATCTTCAGGCGCGGGAAGCTGATGGGGAGGACCCTGGTGAGGGCCACGATGGTGCCGTCGCCGGGAAGGTAGGTGAGGCGGGGCGCCACCTGGAACGCGACGCCGATGCCGAGCACCACGCTGCCGAGCAGCATCTGGCCGAACTGGAGGGCGTAGGGCTCGGGATCGAACCAGGGGGTGATCCACATGCTCACATCGATGAAGAAGGAGAACGCGAGGCCGGTGCCGAGCTGGACGAGTTGGAGGGGTTCGTAGCGGCGGCGCAGCAGGAGGATCTGGACAATCACGAAGCACACGAGCATCGCGAAGGTGTACTGGCCGAACGTCCACGGGCCCCACAGGGAGAGCACGTAGGGCGGGGCGGAGATGGGAGAGGTGCCGAGGTGGGCGCGGGTGGTGAGGGCCACCCCGAGGGCCATCACGAACAGGCCGAAGAGGAAGAACAACGCCCGGCGGACCACATTGCCCCAGGTGGGGCGCGGGGGTCCGCCGGGCGTTTCGGTCATGCGCCGAATCCTCCCACCTGGGGCGTTGGCGCGGGGGGATGTCTCAGGCGAGAGCCTCGAGGGCGGAATCGTAGTCCGGCTCCTGGCCAATCTCGGGAACGAGCTCGGTGTGGATGACGGTGCCGTCGTCGTCGAGAACGACGACGGACCGGGCGAGCAGGCCCTCGAGAGGCCCGTCCTGCATGGTGACGCCGAACGCGTCACCGAAGTCCGAGCGGAAGGCGGAGCCGGTGACCACGCCCTCGATGCCCTCGGCCTCGCAGAAGCGGCCGTGGGCGAACGGGAGGTCCTTGGAGATGCCGAGCACGGTGGTGTTCTCCATCTGGGCGGCGAGCTCGTTGAAGCGGCGCACGGAGGCGGCGCAGACGCCGGTATCGATGGACGGGAAGATGTTGAGGACCACGCGGCGGCCGGCGAAGTCCTTCGAGCTCACGGCGGCCAGGTCCGAGCCCACCAGCTCGAACGCCGGGGCGCTCTCTCCCACTGCGGGGAGATCGCCGGAGGTGGTAACGGGGGTACCGCGGAATGTGATGTCAGCCATAGGTCCAGCCTTGCACCGGGTGGGCGGGCGCGCCAGTGGTGTCCGCGGTGGGCGGACGGGTGGAGGGCGTGCACCACCGCGGCAGCCACCCCCGCTCAGAACACCGACCTCTCCCCCAGCACCACCTCGATCTCCTCCGCCGTGCCGTCCGCGCGCATCACCCCGAGCGCCACCGTCTCCTTCGGCTCCCGCTCGCGCAGCATCCGCGCCAGGGTGATGGAGTACCGCACCGCCTCCCCGTCCAGGCTGGTGATCACGTCCCCGTGCCGCAGGCCCGCCCGCCACGCCGCACTCCCCTCGAGGAAGCGGACGATCTGGAGGCCGTCCACGTCCTGAAGTTCGAGCGGGGAGCCGTCATCCGCGCTGGCGCGCGAGTTCGTGGTCACGATCCCGAGCGAGGCGGTGGGCCCGGCCACCACCCCCTCCGCGTCCGCCTCCCCGCGGATGCTCTCCACGATCTGGAGGGCCTCCGCGATCGGGACCGCGTAGCCGTCCGCGCCGGGTCCCGTGGAGCCGATCACCACCACGCCGGTGACCTCCCCCTCCTCGTCCATCATCGGGCCGCCCGAGTGCCCCGAGACCACCGGCACATCCGTCCGGATCAGCCCGCTGGCGCGCTGCGCGGGGCTCCCGTCCGTGCTCGCCACGAATGTCCAGTCATCCAGCGCCACCACCTTCCCGGTTTCCTCCGAGAGGTACCCCTGCCCGTTCGCGTTCCCCAGGACCGTGGCGGAGTCACCGACGGCGATCCCGTCCTCATCGATCGCGACCGTGGTGAACGGACCACCCTCCCCCACCACCTGCAGCAACGCGATGTCCCGCTCGTAGTGGTAGCCGCGCAGCTCCAGCTCGTAGGTCTCCCCCGAGTCCGGATCGAGCGCCAGCATCTCGCTCGTCCCCTCCACCACGTGGTAGGCCGTCAGGACCTCCCCGCTCTCCGTGAGAATCATGCCGGTGCCGGTGGAGAGGAGCCCCTCGAAGTCCCCCTCCAGCACCACCACACCGCTGGTGGCGCTGGTTGCCGCGGGGGGCGCCGGGGTGGCGGGCGCGGTGGGCCGCGTCTTGCCGCGCTGGCTCTCCTCCCACAGGCGCGGCAGCCCCGTCACCAGCCCGGTTCCGGAGATCACCAGTCCCAGCGCCAGCAGGCCTCCCATCACCTTCTCCCGCCGACGACGACGCCCCGGCCGCGTTTCGACGCTCCCCTCGGGTGGGGGGTGGGGGTATGCAGTGGTCTCCACCCCACGAGTTTCGCACCCGATCCTGCGTGGTGGCGGGCCGGTCCGCGCCGAACGTGCGAATCCGGCGGGGTTCTCGCCAACCCCATGAGGCGGCTCAGGCCTGTGACCTGCACAAACGCGAAGTTGGCGCCTGGGGACCCTGGAGTTGGCCCGCCACATTCGCACGATCGCGTTTCCTGTGACCGAAATGCCGGGCCCGGGCCGCCCAGCCGGACCTCACGGCGGACGGGAACAGCGCGTGGGGTGGTGGCACCGGGCCCACGTAGGCTGGCCTCATGACGCAGTGGACCAGCAACGTCACGGACGTGGCGCTGATCTTCGAGGGGGGCGGCATGCGGGCCGCGTACACCTCGGCAGTGGTGGCGGAGATGATCGCCCAGGAGGTGTTCCTGGACTACGTGGCCGGGATCTCGGCCGGATCCTCCAACACGGTGAACTACCTGGCCCGGGACCCGTTCCGGGCCCGCCGCTCGTTCGTGGAGATTGCCGCCGATCCGCGGTTCGGGGACTTCCGGACCTGGGTGCGGGGCAAGGGCCTCTTCAATGCCCAGTGGATCTACCAGGAGACCTCAGCGCCGGGGCAGGTCCTCCCCCTCAACTTCGAGAACTTCAAGGCGAACCCTGCCCAGATGCGGATCGGTTCCTTCCGTGCCGATGACGGCGAGATGGTCTGGTTCACCAAGGACGAGATCCACACTCGGGAGGACCTCCTGATCCGCGTGCAGGCCTCCTCCACCATGCCACTCCTGATGCCGCCGGTGAAGATCGGGGAGCACACGTTCGTGGACGGGGCACTCGGGCCGTCCGGCGGGATCGCGCTCGATGTGGCCAAGGCCGATGGCTACACCAGGTTCCTCGCGATCCTCACGCAGCCCCGGGTCTTCACCAAGAAGAAGGTCCGACTCCCCGAGGCCTACCGACGCACCTTCCGGAAGTTCCCCGCCGTGGCCGAGGCGCTCATCACCCGCCACGACCGCTACAACGAGACCCGCGAGGAACTCCTCCAACTCGAGTCCGAGGGCAAGGCGATCCTCTTCTGCCCGGAGACGATGCCGGTCACGAACGGTGAGCGATCCGTGCCCAAGCTCGCCGCGGCGCACGCGATGGGGAGGGCGCAGGCGCGGGAGGAAGTACCACGCTGGAAGGAGTGGCTGGGGCTGTGAGGTGAGCCCCGCCGTCGGGAAATCGGAAAATCTGGCGCACCTTCACGAAAATCTGACGCACC
>JAUNRP010000221.1 GCA_030544165.1 bacterium | reverse complement strand
TTTGGAGACCGGTGCGCTACCAATTGCGCCACTGCCCTAGGGCCGCGTCCTGGCCAGGAGGCACAGAACACGAAGAAGATCGTACCGCACACGCGGTGACCGACCGATCCCGGGAGGCCCTTTTGGGCCCGGATGAGTCTAACGGCACATCGCGCGCAAGGTCCATTAGACGGCGTCCGGCTGCGCACACCGCCCCCTTCGCGGCACACTGGAGGGGTGAACGAACATCAACGAGTCTCTGCCCGCCTCGCCGCCATCGCACCCTCGGCCACCCTCGCGGTGGATGCCAAGGCCAAGGCCCTCAAGGCCGCCGGCCGTCCCGTCATCGGATTCGGTGCCGGTGAGCCCGATTTCCCCACGCCCGACTACATCGTGCAGGCCGCGATCGAGGCCTGCTCCAAGGAGGCGAACCACCGCTACACCCCGGCCTCGGGGAAGCCGGCCCTCCGTGAGGCCATCGCGGCCAAGACGTTGCGGGACACCGGGGTGGAGGTGGATCCCGCCAACATCCTGGTGACCAATGGCGGCAAGCAGGCCGTCTTCCAGGCGTTCGCCGCCGTCGTCGGGGAGGGAGACGAGGTGATCCTGCCCGCACCGTTCTGGACCACCTACCCCGAGGCGATCCGCCTGGCGGGCGGCGTTCCCGTGGAGGTGTTCGCGGGGAGCGGCCAGGAGTACAAGGTGAGTGTGGACCAGCTCGAGGCGGCCCGCACAGAGAAGACCAAGGCGCTCCTGCTCTGCAGCCCGTCCAACCCCACCGGCGCGGTGTTCACGCCCGAGGAGCTCGAGGCGATCGGCCGCTGGGCCCTGGACAACGGGGTGTGGGTCATCACGGACGAGATCTACGAGCACCTGGTCTACGGGGACGCCGAGTTCGTCTCGGTCCTCAAGGCCGTGCCGGAGCTCGCGGACACCACGATCGTGGTGAACGGCGTGGCGAAGACCTACGCCATGACGGGCTGGCGGGTGGGCTGGATGTTCGGTCCCTCCGATGTGATCAAGGCGGCCACCAACTTCCAGTCGCACCTGAGCTCCAACGTCTCGAACGTGGCCCAGGACGCGGCCCTCGCCGCAGTCTCGGGTGACCTGGCCGCCGTGGAGGAGATGAAGGAGGCGTTCGACCGCCGCCGCAAGCTGATCGTGGCCGAGCTCTCCAAGATCCCCGGCTTCGAGGTTCCCGAGCCCCAGGGCGCGTTCTACGCCTACCCGAATGTGGAGCGTGCGCTCGGCAAGGAGATCCGTGGGAAGGTGGCCACCACCAGCGCAGAGCTGGCCGCCATCATCCTCGAGGAGGTCGAGGTGGCCGTGGTGCCCGGTGAGGCCTTCGGGCCCTCCGGCTACCTGCGCCTGAGCTACGCGATCTCCGATGATGACATCCGTGAGGGCGTGGGCCGGATCCAGAAGCTCCTCTCCGAGGGCTGATCCATGCCGCGTGACGGGGGGCGGGATGCCTGAGACCACCTCACCCGTACCCTCGGGCACCACTCCCCCCACCGGCTCCGGCCTGCAGGTGCGCAGCCGGATCATCCTGCTCACCGTCTCACTGGCCGCCCTCGCCCTGGCGGTGGCCGGCTTCGTCTTGTGGGTGAGCAGCACCAGCCAGACGGACCACTCGATCGATGAGACCCTGAAGCGCACCGTGCGGGAGTTCACCGGGTGGGCGAACGAGGCCGTGGATCCGAACACGGGAGAGCGCTACCCCAGCACGGCCGCCCTGCTCGATGGCGCCATGAGGAACGAGGTGCCGGCCGAGACGGAGGCGATCGTGGCCTTCCAGGGCGGGCAACTGGCGTTCGTCCAGGGGTTGCGCACCCTTGATATCCGGCCCGATACCGAGTTCCTCCAGCACGTGAGCCCCATCACCGAGGGCAACGAGATCGTGATCTCCACGTACCGCTCCCCCAAGACCGAGTACCGGTTCGCGGTGATCCCCATCCAGGTGGGTGAGACTCCCCCGGGTTCCCTCGTGCTGGTGTTCGATCGGACCGCCGAGCACCAAGAGGTCCGCAACCTGATGCAGACGTTCCTCTGGACGTCGGTGGCGGCCCTTTCCGTTGCCACCCTCGCGGGCTGGCTGCTGGCGGGCCGCATGCTGCGCCCGATCCGGGAACTCCGCGAGGTCTCCGCCACCATCACGGAGCGCGACCTCTCCCGGCGCCTTCCCGTGCGCGGCTCGGACGACCTCTCCGAGCTCGCCAAGACCTTCAACAGCATGGTGGACCGCCTCGAGTCCGCCTTCTCCTCCCAACGTCAACTGCTCGACGACGCCGGGCATGAGTTGCGTACTCCCATCACCGTGGTCCGGGGTCACCTCGAGTTGATGGACCCGCAGGACCCGCAGGACGCCGCGGACACGCGGGAGCTCGCGATCCACGAGCTGGATCGCATGCACCGGCTCGCCGACGACCTCGTCCTGCTGGCCAAGACCGAGCAGCCGGACTTCGTGCGCACCCGCCTGACCGATGTGGGTGATATGGCCCGGGAGACGTTCGACCACATGCGCCGACTGGGTGAGCGGGAGTGGCGCATGGCACGCACGGCGAGTGGCATGTTCGAGATCGATGAGCAGCGGATCGTGCAGGGCTGGCTCCAGCTCGCGGCCAACGCCGTGAAGTTCTCGGACACGGGTACCGCGATCGAGGTGGGCTCCGCACTCGTGGGGAGGGAGCTCCAGTTCTGGGTGCGCGATTCCGGGATCGGGATCACCGAGGACAAGCTCGGAACCATCTTCGAGCGGTTCAACCAGGCGGACGCCAGCAGGGGTGGGGCCGGCCTCGGGCTCCCGATCGTGGCGGCGATCGCGCATGCGCACGGCGGCCAGGTGGACGTGGCCTCGATGCCCGGGGTGGGTTCCACGTTCGTGATGAGGATTCCTGCGGCCCCGCCGTCCGCCGCGAGCGCTCCTCAGGCGGTTGAATAGGCACAGGGAGGAGAGTCGAATGGCAAACATCCTGATCGTGGAGGACGAGCCCGGAATCGCCTCGTTCGTCTCGAAGGGTCTGCGCGCGGCCGGCCACCAGCCCACCGCTGTGGGGACGGGCCGTGAGGCGATCAACCATGCCCTCACGGACGGCTACGACCTGGTCATCCTCGATATCGGGCTGCCGGACATCGACGGGTTCGAGGTCCTCGAGCGGATGCGGGGCTCCGGCTCCAAGACCCCGGTCATCATCCTCACCGCCCGTGCCTCCGTGGATGACACGGTGGCCGGCCTCGAGGGCGGCGCGGACGACTATATGCCCAAGCCCTTCCGGTTCGAGGAGCTCCTGGCCCGGATCCGGCTGCGCCTGCGCTCCGAGACCGGTGGTGGCGACCTCGGGGTCCTCTCCGTGGGAGACCTCTCCCTCGATCTGCGGGCGCGCACGGTCACCGTGGGTGGCGAGGTGATCGAGCTCGCTGCCCGGGAGTTCGAACTCCTGGAGGCGTTCATGCGCCACCCGGACCAGGTGCTCTCACGCGAACAACTGCTCTCCCGGGTGTGGGGCTACGACTTCGACCCTGACTCCAACGTGGTGGATGTCTACGTGGGCTACCTCCGCAAGAAGGTGGGTGCCGGGAGGATCGTCACCGTGTGGCGGGTGGGCTACCGCCTCACCACCCGGGGCTGATCGGGTTCGATCAGTCTCCGGAGTCTGCGGAGGGAGCCGAGTACGCGGAGGCCGGCGAATCCGGTGAGTCCGGGGAATCCGCCGAGTACTGGACCGGTGCCGGTGCGGGCACCACCGCAGGCGCCGGGGCGGGCGCAGGAGCTGGAGCGGGGGCGGGCGCGGGCTGCTCCTTGCGGCCGAACAGGCCGTCGAGGAAG
>JAUNRP010000220.1 GCA_030544165.1 bacterium | reverse complement strand
CCCACCATCGCGTGGCCGAGCGGCCTGAGGTACGTGAAGGACGAGGCCGCCGGGGAGGTCCAGACCCCGTTGCGCGGAAGGAACGCGGACCGGCTCCAGATCGGTGACACCGTTTGGCTCCGGCACGCCAAGGCGGGGGAGCCGGCTGAGCGGGTGGTGAGCTACGCCGTCGTGAGGCGAGAGAACGGCACCCCACGGGTGGTGGACGAGTGGCCCACGTACCGCGGTGAGGAAGTGGTGACGGTATGAGCGAGGTGCGGAACTGGTCCGGAGCGGTACGGTTCCGGCCGCGGGAGGTGGCCCGCCCGTCGTCGGAGAAGGCGGTGGCAGAGCTGCTCGCGGCGGCGGGCGAGAACGGGCGCCCGGTCAGGGTGATCGGGGCGGGGCACTCGTTCACGCCACTGGTGGAGACGGACGGGGTGCTGGTGAGCCTCGATGCGCTCACGGGTGTGGAGCGCGTGGACGCCGCCACAGGCGAGGTGTGGCTGCGCGGCGGCACGAGGATCCGGGAGATCGGGCCGCTGCTGGCGCCGTATGGCCTCGCGCTGCCGAGCATGGGGGACATCGATGCGCAGTCGATCGCGGGGGCGGTGTCCACGGCCACGCACGGGACGGGGCTCGCGTTCACTGGGTACTCGGGGATTGTGACGGGGCTGCGTGTGGCGCTGCCGGGCGGGGATGTGGTGGCGTGCTCGCGCGATGAGCGGCCGGAGCTGTTCGAGGCGGCGCGGGTGGGGCTGGGCGCGTTCGGGGTGATCGTGGCGGTGCGGCTCGCGTGCGTGCCAGCGTTCGCGCTGGAGGCCGTGGAAACCACCGAGCCCGCGGAGGCGGTGTTGGAGGGGTTCGTGGAGCGGGCGCGCGAGGCGGACCACCTCGAGTTCTTCTGGTTCACGGGGACGCCGCGGGTGACGGTGAAGCACAACCGGCGGCTTCCCGGAGACGCGCCCACCGCGCCGATGACCCGGTTCGATCGCGCGGTGAACCGCGAGTTCCTGGGGAACACGGTGTTCGGGGCGCTCGCGGGAGTGACCTCGAGGGTGCCCGGGCTGGCGGCTCCGGTGCGTGGCTTCGCCTCCCGGCTGATGGCGGGCGGCACCTTCTCGGACGCCTCGCACAGGGTGTTCGTGGCGCCGCGGCGGGTGCGGTTCCACGAGACGGAGTTCGCGATGCCGCTGGACGCCTTCCCGGACGTGGTGCGGGAGGTGGAGCGGGCGATCGTGCGCTCGCGGATCCCGCTGACGTTCCCGATCGAGGTGCGCGTTTCCGGCGCCGATGACACCTGGCTCGGCACCGCGAGCGGGCGGGAGAGCGTCTACGTGGCGGTGCACCGCTACGACCGCGAGCTCTTCGCACCGCTGGCGAAGGTGGTGTGGCCGGTGTTCCGCGCGTACGGCGGGCGGCCGCACTGGGGGAAGGACCACGCGTACGGGGCGGAGGAGTTTGCGGGGCTCTACCCGCGGTTCGCCGATGCCCAGCGCGTGCGCGCGGAGGTGGATCCGGGTGGGGTGCTGCTGAACCCGCACCTGCGGAGGGTGTTCGGGGTCTGATCAGAGCTCGCCGTCGATGAGCGCCTGGAGCAGCGGCGCCCACTCCCGCACCACCTGCTCCGGCGGAATTGAGGCGGCAGGTTCGATCTCCATCAGGTAGCGGCCGGTGAACAGCCCCGCCATCACGGTCTCCACCTTGGCCACGCGCAGGGCCCGCTCGGGTGCCGGGACATCGGCCAGGACCTCGTCCGCAGCGGCGGAAATCGACTGGCCCATCACTCTCCCGAACGTCCGGTAGGCCTCCGGATTCCGCCGCGCCGCCGCCACCAGGGAGCGCCCCAGCGGGGACTCCCACAGCGGCAGCGCATGCCGGAGGACGCGCACTCCCACCCCGCTCCGCCCGCCGGGAACGATGCGGGCGATGACCCGCCGCGGGTCGAACGCGATGCGCGCGGAGTGGAGGAACAGGGTGGTCTTGTCCGCGAAGTAGTGGTGCACGAGCGCTGGGTCCACCCCGGCATCCCGCGCCACGCGCCGCAGGGACGTGCCCTCGAAGCCGTCGGCCGTGAACGCGCGGTGGGCTGCTTCGAGGATGGTCTCGCGCGTCGTCGATGGGCCTACCGGACGGCCCCGACGGCGGCGGCCACCCCCCGCCGCACTCACCCGGTCCTCCGGCGCAGGGTTGCCGCGGCGAGCGCAAGGAGGGCGACGACGACGGCCGCGACGATCCCCAGCGAGCTCCAGTAGTGGGCGGTGGGGGCGGGGTGCGTGAGGGTTTCCTGCATCGCCTCGATGCCGTAGGTCATGGGGAGCCAGTCGGAGAGGGTGGTGAGCCAGGGGGCCATGTGCTCCCGGGGGCCGAAGAGTCCGCAGAGGAGGAGCTGGGGGATCACCAGGACGGGGAACATCTGGACGGCCTGGAACTCGCTGCGCGAGATCGCGGAGGAGAGGAGGCCGAGGGCCACGCCGAGCTGCGCGGAGACGATGGCGCAGAGGAAGAGCTGCCAGAGGGGGCCGTCGAGCTGCATGCCGAGCACCAGGTAGGAGAAGGTGGCGGCGATTGCCGCCTGCACGGCGGCGAGCGCTCCGAACGCGGCGGCGTAGGCGAAGAGGATGTCCGCCTTGTTGATCGGTGTGGTCATGAGGCGCTCCAACGTGCCGGAGGTGCGTTCGCGCACCATGGCGATCGCGGTGAGCAGGAACATGATCACGATGGGGAAGATCACCAGCATCTGAGCCTCGATGGCGGAGACCAGGGGTTGGCGTTGGTCGAAGAGGAAGTGGAGCAGGGTCAGGATCACGATCGGGATGACCAGGACGATGCCGATCGTGCGTGGGTCGCGGGCGATCTGGTGGAGGATCCGGGCCGTGGTGGCGGTGAGGACTCGGGAGTTCATGGGGTGGGCCTCTGGTGTGGGGAGGGGCCGGGGCCTGGCTCGGTGACGAGGTGGAGGAAGGCCGAGTCGTAATCGGCGGTGCCTGTGGCGGTGAGGAGGGCGGGGGGTGAGCCGTCGAAGATGAGGCGGCCTTCGCGGAGCAGGAGGAGCGCGTCGCAGCGGGCCGCTTCATCCATCACGTGCGAGGAGACGAGGATCGTGGTGCCTGCCCGTGCCCTCTCACGGAATCCTTCCCAGAGTTCGTGGCGGAGCACGGGGTCCTGCCCCACGGTGGGTTCGTCCAGCACCAGCAGCTCGGGGTTGCCCACCAGCGCGCACGCCAGGGAGACGCGCGAGAGCTGGCCGCCGGAGAGGTTTCCCACGAGGTGGGTGGCGTGCGAGCGGAGGCCCACCTGATCGATGGCTTCGTTTACGGCTGCGTCCGTTGCGCCCGCGAGCCGCGCGAAGTACCGCACGTTGCCCCGGACCGTGAGGTCCCTGTAGACCGAGGCGGCCTGGGTCATGTAGGCCACGCTCCGGCGGAGGCTTGCGGTGCCCGCGCGCTGCCCGAGCACCGTGACGGTGCCGCCATGGGTCTGTTGGACGCCCACGATCGCGCGCATCAGCGTGGTCTTGCCGGAGCCCGAGGGGCCGAGTAGGCCGGTCACCTCTCCGGGGGAGATCGTGCAACTGAGACCGGGGAGGACGGTGCGGTGGCCGCGGATGACCTTGAGGTTGTCCACCACCACGGCGGGTTGGGGTTGCATGTGGGTGATCCTGCTCCTGCTGGGGAGGCTGGGCAAGGGGGTGATGAATTCTGGGCGGAGGTGGGAGGGTGGCGATTGCGTGGGGAATGGGAGGCGCCGGGTGATCCCGGACGGATGTGCGGGGCGGGTGATGAATTCATGGGCGCCTGCTGGGAGGCGTGCCCGCAGGAAAATCTGACGCACCTTGACGAAATTCTGAC
>JAUNRP010000219.1 GCA_030544165.1 bacterium | reverse complement strand
ACGTCCAACGTGTTCGGGCTCCTCTTCGGCATGGGGCGGCTCGCCTCGAACGGCTTCATCCGGCTCGTCTCCGGGATCATCGTGGAGTTCTTCCGCGCGGTCCCCGTGCTCGTGATGATGTTCTTCCTGTACTTCCTTTACTCGCGATCGGGGTTCATCAGCCCCACCCAGGCCCCGTTCTGGGCGGTGGTCACGGGCCTCACCCTCTACAACGGCTCCGTGATCGCGGAGCTGGTGCGCTCGGGCGTGCTCAACATGCCGCGGGGCCAGTCCGAGGCCGGGCTCACGGTGGGCCTGACGCCCGCCCAAACCCTCCGGAGCATCCTGCTCCCCCAGGCCCTCGTGGCGATGATGCCCTCGATGGTCTCCCAGCTCGTGGTGATCCTGAAGGACACCGCGCTCGGCTACCTGATCACCTACGCGGAGCTCCTGCGGCAGGCCCGCCTGGTGGGGACCGCCTACCAGAACCTCCTGCCCGCGCTTTTCGTGGTGGGGATCATCTTCATCGTGATCAACTACCTGCTCTCCCGGTTCGCCGACTGGCTGGCGATGCGTCTCACCACCCGCACCGCGATCGAACTCTCCGATCTCGATCCCGCGGACGAGGGCCGCGCCCCGCTCGTGGGCTCGATCCACACCGGCCCCGTGGATCCGAGCACCGCGGGCCACCGGCACGATCGAGAAACGCACGGCCGGGAGCGCTAGTACCCCGGCTCCTCCTCCAGGGCCTCGCGCACGGCGCGGTAGGCCACGGAGGCCCCGTACCCCTTGCGCGCCAGCATCCCCGCGATGCGCCTCTCCCGCACCGGGCGCTCCAGGCCGGCGGTGGCGGACGCCCGCTTGCGCGCGAGCCGGAGCGCCGTCTCGTACTCGTCCTCGTCCCCGACGGCGGCCACCGCCTCCGCCAGGACCTCACGGTCCACGCCGCGCTTGGTGAGTTCTGCCGCCAGCCCACGCCGCGAGAGGCCACGGCTCTCCCGCTGGGTTCGCACCAGGGACTCGGCGAAGGCGGCATCGTCCACCAGCCCCACCTCGGTGAATCTGTCCAGCACGCGCTCCGCCACCGGCTCGGATACTCCCCGCGCCAGGATCTTCTCCCGCAACTGCTCGCGGGAACGGGCCATCATCGCGAGCTGGCGCAGCACGATCTCCCGTGCCGCCCGCTCCTGCTCCTCCTCGGAGGCGGGAGGCCCCGCCGGTTCCCCGGCGGGGCCCTTCTTCCACCTCGTCATCAGAAGCCTTCGGGCACCCGTCCCGCGCCCGTGGTGGCGGCGTCACGGGCCACCCGCTCCGCCTCTGCGGCCACGCCACTCTGCTCCTTGGCCGCGGCCTCGGCCAGGCGGCGCGCTGCCGCCTCGGGGCCCACCCCGAGCTTGTCGAGGATCTTCTTCTCGATCTCCTCGGCCAACGTGGGGTTGTCCCGCAGGAACTGGCGGGCGTTCTCCTTGCCCTGCCCGAGCTGATCGCCCTCGTAGGTGTACCAGGAGCCGGACTTGCGCACGATCCCGTTGTCCACGCCCAGATCGATCAGACCACCCTCGCGGGAGATGCCCTCCCCATAGATGATGTCGAACTCGGCCTGCTTGAACGGCGGCGCCATCTTGTTCTTGACCACCTTCACGCGGGTGCGGTTGCCCACGGACTCGGTGCCCTCCTTGAGGGTCTCGATCCGGCGCACGTCCAGGCGT
Organism: bacterium; assembly: GCA_030544165.1. Taxonomy (GTDB): domain Bacteria; phylum Actinomycetota; class Actinomycetes; order Actinomycetales; family Actinomycetaceae; genus JAAZBW01. The sequence continues at coordinate 2,161 of JAUNRP010000219.1, read as the reverse complement.
ACGGAGGAGTAGAACTTCAGGGCCTTGCCACCCGTGGTGGTCTCCGGGCTCCCGAAGAACACCCCGATCTTCTCGCGGAGCTGGTTGATGAAGATCGCGGTGGTGCCGGTGGCGGAGAGCGCCCCGGTGAGCTTCCGCAGGGCCTGGGACATGAGGCGTGCCTGGAGGCCCACGTGGGAGTCCCCCATGTCACCCTCGATCTCCGCCTTGGGCACGAGCGCGGCCACCGAGTCGATCACGATGATGTCCAGCGCGCCGGAACGGATCAGCATGTCCGCGATCTCGAGCGCCTGCTCGCCGGTGTCCGGCTGGGAGACGAGGAGCGCGTCCGTGTCCACGCCCAGCTTCTTGGCGTACTCCGGATCGAGCGCGTGCTCCGCATCGATGAAGGCGGCGATCCCGCCGTTCTTCTGCGCGTTCGCCACGGCGTGCAGCGCCACGGTGGTCTTACCCGAGGATTCCGGGCCGTAGACCTCCACCACGCGGCCGCGGGGCAGGCCACCGATCCCGAGTGCCACATCGAGGGCCACCGAGCCGGTGGGGATCACGGCGATGGGCGGACGCGTATCGTCCCCCAGGCGCATGACGGATCCCTTGCCAAAGTTCTTGTCAATCTGTGCGAGCGCGGCCTCGAGGGCCTTTCCGCGGTCAGCGCCTGGTGCAGCCATGATTCACCTCTCCGGTACGGCGGTCTCCCGCCCCAGTTCTCCTGGTCGTCGGTCCACACCACCCTCTCCGGGTGGCTTGGTGGTGACGTTATGCCCGACCACTGACACAAACGCGGCAGCGCCCCTTCCCTGTGGAGGAGGAGACGCTGACGGTCACCTGTGGATGAGACTACGACGAACAGGTGTTCGAAGTGAAGCTCAGGCTCGGCGTGTCGCAGATTCCCGGCGGTGCGGATACCACCAGTCCTCGGAGAGGTCCATCGCATCGCACACCGCGAGCCAGACCTTCTGGGGGTCCTCCCCCGCCTCCACGGCCTCGTGCGCGGTCCTCGAGCCGAACTGTGTGAGTGCGAGGTCACGCTGCAGCGCGGGTCCGTGGAGCCGACCAAAGGCGTCCTCGAACGCCCGGGAGATCTCCGAGTGCTTCACCGCAGCGAGGGAGCGTAATCGGCGAAGTCCGCCGGAACCGTGTCCGGGATCGCCACGCCCTCGATGACGGAGATCCGGTCCGCGACCACGCGGAGGATCTCACTCATCGGCACGTCGAGCGCCTGGCAGATCGAGGCGAGGAGCTCGGAGGACGCCTCCTTCTGGCCCCGCTCCACCTCGGAGAGGTAGCCGAGCGACACCTGGGCTGCCGAGGACACCTCGCGAAGGGTGCGTCCCTGGAGCTGGCGCACGCCGCGCAGCACGTCTCCGATCTCTCGCCTCAACACGATCACAGGCGTCTCCTTTACCTCTCGCTGTACAACAGCGTACCGGGGCGTGTACGTGGGACGCGCGCCGGTACGGGCGGAGGTACGTGGAGATCGCGTGGGGATCGTGGGAAGCGTGGAAGCAGCGGCAGTGGTCCTGTGAGTGTCCATTACCCCCCTCAACCAACACCGCCCCCGTTTTGTTCCACGATCTCGGCGAGGAATTCCAGCGCGGCCGCCGCGGTCCCCCACCGCACCTCGTCCCGCCCGCCCTCCGAGTGCACCAGCCGCGTCCGAACCTCTCCCACCTGCGTATCGACGACGGCGAGCCAGGCCGTCCCCGCAGGCTCACCGTCCGCGGGGCCGGGTCCCGCCACGCCCGTGGTGGCCACGGCCCAGCGCGCTCCGAGCCGCTCCGCCACGCCCCGCGCCATCTGGCGGGCCACATCCTCCGTCACGGCGCCGAACCGCTCGAGCGCCGCCCCGTCCACGCCGAGCAGGCGCTCCTTGGCGCCGTGGCTGTAGGCCACCACTCCCCCGAGGAACCACCGCGAGACCCCGGGGATCTCCGCGAGGAGGGAGGCCACCAGGCCCGAGGTGAGGGACTCCGCCACGGCCACCGTGGGGACTGGCCCACCAGCGGAGGCCGAGCCGGAGACGGCAGGCGAGTGTCCGTCGTCGGCGGAGAGGAGCGCCCGGACCACGCGGGCGGCGGCGGAGCGGGCGGACTCAGTCATGGGAAGGCCCGGTCAGGGGCCGGGCTCGGGAGGGGGCGTGCGGGAGAGGACCACGGCGTCG
>JAUNRP010000218.1 GCA_030544165.1 bacterium | reverse complement strand
CGCCGCCCTCGCCCTCCTCTCCGGGCAGCCGGGCGGACCCCAGCAGTTCCCTGCGGTGGTGGCCACCGCGATCGGTGCGGTGCTGTGGACGGTGAGCGCCGCCGTCGTGGGTGGGTTTGCGGCAGGGGAGCGGCAGACGGTGCGGGCCGGGCGAGCCCGGAGAGCCGTGGCGGGCGGGGCCCTGGTGATCGTGGGGGCGCTCGCGATCCTCGCGGGGATGCGGATGTTCGAGCTGCGTTCCGTGGTCACGGAGACCACCGAGGGGATCCGCACCGATCCGCTCGCACTGTTGGCGCTCGGGGCGGCGCTCATGCTCGGCGGCGTGGCGGTGCTCGTGCTGCTCGCCCCGGCCACCCGGATCGTGGAGGCGCTCGCCGCGCGCACGCCCGGTCTGGGACTTCCGCTGGCCGCCCGGCAGACCGCCCGCCGGCTGCCCGCGCTCGCCACCCTCGCCCTGCTGGTCTCCCTCGCCGCCGCCTCCGTGACCGTGGCAAGCGCGTTCAGCGGGACCGCGCGCGAGCAGCGCTGGGCGGATGCGCGCCTCGCGGCCGGATCGGACGTGCGCCTCGTGATGTCCTCCTCGCTTGGCGCCGGGACGGACCTCAGCACCACCCCGGACCTCGCCCCGCTCCAGGAGATCGAGGGCGTGAGCGCGGCCGTGGCCGTCCGTACGGCCACCGTGCCGATCGGGGACACGAACGCGGACCTCGTGGCCGTTCCGATTCAGAGCCTGGACGCGGTGGCGGCCGGGGGCGTCGATCCGCTCGGCGGCACGGATCCCACGCTGCTTCAGCGCGGCGATGCGCAGACCCTCATCCCCGAGGGGGCGGAGACCTTCGAGATCCGCGTGCCGGTGCGCCTGGCCACCATCGAGGGGCACACTGACACGGAGCACACCATCGAGTTCGACCCCTCCGGCACCGTCCGCCTCCTCACCCCCGACGGCGGGGTGGTGCCGGTTGCCGTGGAGGGCCAGCGGACCACGATCGGCCACGAGTGGGTGGAGGTGGTGTTCCAGGGGGAGACCCCTCCCACCGCATCGCGGCTGGTGGTGGCGGACCTGGACCTCGTGGGGGTTGAGCCGTTGCGGAACAACTCGCTCATCATCGAGGAGCAGGGGATCGTCTCCCCGGAGATGAGCGATGAGGAGTTCAATGATGCGTTCGCCGAGGCGTACATGGAGCTCGCCTCGGATGGCATCCCGGACACCACCAGCTCCTTCGTGCTCGCGATCGGGGACGCCGGGGTGTGGGCGGATGGTGGCCTGCTCTCGCCCGCGCCACCCACGATCCCCGAGCCGCGCCTGCCGGCCGAGTCCTCGTTCACCGAGGAGGACGAGCTGCAGGTGTGGAGCGCCTTCGGACAGTGGATGGCCACCGGGGCCCTCACCGAACTCCCGTATGTGACGGAGGCGGGCGCCACCTCCCCGGTTCCCGTGCTCGTGACCGAGCCCCTCGCCGCCGCCCTGGACCTGCGGGAGGGCTCCACGCTCGGCCTCGCGCTCGATGGCCCCACCATGGACGTGCAGGTGGCCGGGATCGTGGACGGCGTGCTGGGGGCCCGCGGGGAGCAGGCGGTCCTGGCGGACCTGCCCACCCTCTCCTCCCACCTCTCGGCCACCCGCGGGGTGGTGAACGGCCCCAACGAGGTCTGGTTGGCCACGGAGGGAGACCTCGATGCCGTGGGGGAGAGCGCCCTCGCGGTGGCGGATGAGCTCGGGCTGCCGGAGCCCACGCTCACGCTCGCCCGTCCCTCCGCTGCGGATGCCACGGAGCCCATCCGGGCCACGTTCTGGCTCGCCGCGGCAGGCGCCGGTGCCCTCGCCCTGGTGGGCGCGGGCGCGGCCGCCGCCGCGCAGGGGCTGGGCCGCGAGGGCGAGCTCGGGGTCCTGCGGGCGCTCGGCCGCTCGGGGAGGGCGTCCGCGGCGGCCCGGGTGGCGGAGCTGGCCGCGATCGCGCTACCGAGCCTGGTGCTCGGGGTGGCCCTCGGCTGGGCGGTCTCGGCGCTGTACGTGCCGATGCTCTCCCGCACCGCCACCGGTGGCGCGGTCCCCGCCGCCCTCGTGCTGGACTGGCCCACGATGGCGGCCGCGCTCGTGGTCCTGCTCGCGGGCCTCGCGCTGATCGGTGTGCTGGTGGCGGGCGCGGTCCGCCGCCGCATGGCCCGGGTGGGGGTGGCCGCATGAAGCCGCTCGCCACGCTCGGGGTGCGCCAGCTCTCCGCGGACCGCTCCGTCCCGCTCGTCCTCGCCCTCGTGATCCTGGTGCTCTCCCTGCTGGGGACCGCCGCGCCCCGCCTGCTCCGCGCCGCAGAGGACGCCCAGGTCCCGCACGAGATCGCGCACTACCCCGGCATCCTCAGCCAGGTGGCCGTGGCCACGGGGTCCACCTCGCCGTTCACCATGGAGGTGCCGGAGGGGGCGCCCGCCTCGGAATTGGCGGGCGATTCCCGCCTCTGGGCCGCCCTCGATTCCGGGCTCCGCGCGCTGCGTGAGGGCCAACCCGAGCCGTTCCGCTCGATGCTCGGGGAGCCAATCTTCCACACGATCACCGGCCAGAGCGGCGGCGTGCCCGCCACTCCCGGCAGCGATCTGCGCGGGATCTCCCTCGCCCTCCACGTCTCGCCCCTGCTGGAGGACCACGCCCGGCTGGTTGAGGGGGAATGGCCCGCCCCCATGCCGGAGCACGAGTTCTACCGCGGCCAGGGAGTGTGGGACCTCGAGGGCTTCTCCAACGTGATGGGCTTCTCGGAGCACGAGTTCCCGCCCGCGGAGATCGCCATCTCCCAGGCCGCCTCCGAGCGCACAGGGTGGGAGGTGGGGGAGACCCGGCCGGATCCCTTCTACGGCCCCCTCACCCTCGTGGGCACGTTCGAGGCGATCGAGGCGGAGAGCGAGTTCTGGTACCGCATGCCCTCGGGGCCCGAACCCTTCATCATCGACAACCCGAACGCCGGCCTCACCGCGGACGTGGGCGCCTACCTCAACCCCATGTGGTCCGATCACACCCCCGGCATCGACGCGCCACGCACGGGACTGACCCGCACCGCCATGTGGTTCCCGATCACCGGGACACCCCCCGCGGTGGACCTCGAACTCACCCGGGCGCAGGCCGCGGCCTTCATCGCCTCCCCCCAGACCCTGGGCGAATCGTGGACCGGTGAGGTACGCGTCCGCTTCGACTCGCCCCTCACGAGCCTGCTCGATGCCACCCAGGACCGGATCGGCATCTCCGGCACCCTGATCGCGCTCCTCGCGGTGGGCCCCGCCGTGGTGGGGGCGGCCGTCCTGGTGCTCGGCACCCGCCTCGTGGTGGACCGCCGCCGCACGGCCCTCCAGCAGCTCGCCTCCCGCGGCGGCTCCGTGCGCCAACTCGCGGGCTCGGCCGCAGTGGAGGCGGCCGCGATCGCGCTCCCCGCCGCCGCACTCGGGGTGGCCGGCGGGCTCGCCCTGGTCCGCGTCCCCTTCTCTCCCGTCGACGCTGTGGCCGCCCTGGTCCTCGTCCTCGCCACCGTGGCACTCCTGACCCTCACCACGCGCGGCGTGGTCCGGGGGCTCGGGATCAGCGAGCGACGGGACCTGACCCGGCGCGCAGGGCGCACCCGACGGATCGTGGAGGCGACCGTCGTCGTGCTGTCACTCGCCATCCTGGCTCTCGCGGCGCAGCGGGCATTCGCGCCCCCGGAGGTGGGGGAGGACCCCGCCGCCGCGGAGGCGGCCGGATCCGGCGGGCTCGCGCTGCTGCCACCCGTGGCGCTGATGGCGCTCGCGGTGGTGGTGGTCCTCCGTCTCTACCCGCGGATCGTGCGGTGGGCGGAGCGGCGCGCGCACGCGGGGAGGGGAGCCGTGCCGTTCGTGGC
>JAUNRP010000217.1 GCA_030544165.1 bacterium | reverse complement strand
CGCCCCCGGCGGGCAGGTTGGCGAGCAGCACCGCCACAGAGATCAGGCCGAGCCCGAGGACCTCGAACGCGTTGGGGAAATGCTGCAGTAGCAGGGCCCCCACCACGAGTGAGGTGGCGGGCAGGAGCGCCAGCAGGATCGCGAACGTGGCCGGCGGCAACGCCCCGAAGTTCACCTGGTCCACCGCGTAGGGCACCACCGAGGAGAGCAGGGCCACCAGCAGCATGGAACCCATCACGCCCGGGCTCGTGAATGCGGGCAGCGGGGTGAGGAACGCGAGGGGCAGGAAGGCGATCGCGCCCGCCGTCATCCCCACCGCGAGCGCGTCCATCCCGTTCGTGCGGTGCGCGAGCCGGGACCCGAGCGCCACGTACAGCCCCCAGAATCCGCCGGCGGCGAGGGCCGCGGCGAGCCCCAGTGCCGTCCCCGGCTCCCCCCAGTCCAGCCCCAGTCCCCCAATCACGACGACGCCCACTCCCGCTGCCACGATCGCCGTCCGTTGCGCCCACCCGCGTCCCGTCAGGGCCGCAACGGCGATCGGCCCGATGAACTCGAGCGCCACCGCGGTGCCGAGCGGGATGTGGTGGATGGCCAGGTAGAAGGTGGTGTTCATGGCGGCCAGCGCCAGCCCGAACAGCGCTGCGGCCCGCCACCACGATCGGTCCGTGCGCCACGGCCGGCGCCAGGCGAGGAGCACGAGCGCCGCGAACAGGATCCTCCACCAGGAGACGGCGATCGCGGGGACGTGATGGAAGACCCCCACCGCCACGGCGGCACCGAGGTACTGCGAGATGCCGCCTGCCACGAACAGGGCGATCGCCCCTGCGTACCGGGATGCCGGCACCCGGGAGGTGGGCATGGGGCTAGATGTCCACCCAGAGCAGCCGGTGGTCCGAGACGCCGAGCGCCACATCCCCCGAACCGGTGGCCGTGAGGCCATCGGAGCCGAGGATGTGGTCCGGCTGGCGCCGGGGATCAGAGGCCGTCACGGTGGGAGCGGTGACGAGGGCGTTCATCTGCGTCCCGGCTGCCACGTCCTCCGGGCCGAGCGAGAGGTCACCGAGCAGCATGCGCGGCTCGGGAAGCTCGTGCAGGGAGCGCATCACATCCCGGAGCTGGCCGCGGGCGATCCCCCGCTCGAGGGTGAGATGGGTGTTGGCGATGGCGATGGGGCCCTCGGGCGCCTCCACCACGGCGGCCAGCAGGGTCCGGGTGGTGTCCACGAACCGCACGAAGCTCCCGGGCCGCCGCAGGGTTCCCCGCTGGAACCGGATCGCGGGGATGGGCCGTGGCATGGGGTGGACGTGCCAGCTCGCCACCGGGAAGCGGGAGAGGGTGGCGATCCCGAACGCCATGCGCCCGGCCGCGTCCGAGCGCTTCGGCTGCTTGCGCAGCCCGCCCACGAAGCCCTGGAAGAAGGCGGCGAACCGGTGGTGGTCCATGCCGAGCTCGCGCGCCAGGATCTCCGACTGGTTCAGGCCCGCGGAACGCGACTGGCCCTGGTCCACCTCCTGCAGGCACAGCACATCGATCTCGAGCGCGCGGAGCTCGTCCGCGAGCGCGATGAGCGATTCGGCGTCCGGGGCGCGCCCCCAGTCCTCGGAGGCGCGGGCCGGGAGGCCGTGCTGCATGTTGAAGGTGGCGATCCGCATCAGGCTTCCTCGAACGTGAGGCTGATCGAGTTCATGCAGAAGCGGTTGCCGGTGGGGGTGTGCGGCGCATCCGGGAAGACGTGGCCGAGGTGGGAATCGCACGCGGCGCAGAGAACCTCCACGCGGCGCATCCCGAGCGAGGTGTCCTCCCGGAGCGTGACGGCGTCCGAATCGCTCGGCTCGTAGAAGCTCGGCCAGCCGCAGTGGGCCTCGAACTTGGTGTGCGAACGGAAGAGTTCCGCTCCGCAGGCCCGGCAGGAGTAGGTGCCCTCCCGGTCCTCTTCCAGGAGCTCGCCCGTGAAGGGCCGCTCGGTGCCCGCCTCGCGGAGCACGTGGTACTCGGCGGGGCTCAGGATGTCCCGCCACTCGGACTCGGTGCGGGTGACCTTCTCACTCATGACTCGTGTTCCTCCTTCTCCTGGCGGCGCTTGGCAAGCTCCTCGCGCTCGGCGATGTCCTCACGTGCGGGACCCTCCATGAACCTGGCCCTCTCCTCGGCATCCGGGGACCCGCTGTACAGGCGGGACTCGGCCGTGGGCGGGCCTGCGTCGTCGTGCTGGACGGGAGCCCTACGCCTCCGGATCGAGGTGCGCTCGGGGTCCCCCTCCTCGCGGCGAGCACCCCGGGCCGAGGTGGGAGACGCGGCGGAAGGTGCGGAGGCGTCGTCGGGAATGGAAGCCGAGCCGGCGGAGGGCGCGGAGATGCCGTGGGTGGCATCGAGGGCGGCGAGGTCCTCGAGGGAGAGGATGCGCGTCTCATCGTGGGACGGGAGCGGGAGGACGCGTTCGTGGCCGGCGAGGCGGGTGGGGTTCTTGCGGGAGGCGCGCTTGTCCGCCCGCTCGGCCTCGCGGCGGGCGCGCTTGACGGGGTCCTCGCGGCCGAAGGTCCAGCCGAAGACGGAATCGTCGGGCTCGTCGGCGGTGGCGGCGACGGGGCGCGCGTCCTGCTCGGGCTCCTCGGCGGGGTGGGTCTCGGCCCACTCGCGCTCCACGTCGTCGATGAACTCCTCGCGCGCCTCGAGCGGTGGGGCGGTGGTGGTCTCGGGCTCGATGCGCGTGCGCGGGACGGAGTAGGCGGCGGTCTTCTGCATCCACTCCACGAGCTGCTCGCGCACGAGCGTGCGCAGGTCCCAGAGGCGGCCGGGGTTGGAGGCGGAGACGGCGGCGCGCAGGGAGAGTTTCCCGTTCACCGCGTCCACCACCTGGAGGGAGGAGGTGCGGCCATCCCACAGGTCCGTGCTCCGCACGATCCGCTGGAGCTCGATCCGCATGGCGGGGATGGGGGTGAACCAGTCCACCTCCAGCATCACCACGCCGAGCAGGTGGGACTCGCGGCGGGTCCAGTTCTGGAAGGGCTTGGTGGTGAAGTAGGTGGAGGGCAGGATCAGGCGGCGGTTGTCCCAGATGCGGACCACCACATAGGTGAGGGTGAGTTCCTCGATCGAGCCGTGCTCGCCCTCCACCACCACCACATCGCCCACGCGGACCGAATCGGTGAAGGCGATCTGCACGCCGGCGAAGATGTTGCCGAGGGTGGACTGGGCGGCGAGGCCCGCCACGATCGAGGCGAGGCCCGCGGAGGCGAAGAAGGTGGCACCGATCCCCCGGAATGCCGGGAAGGTCATGAGGACGCCCACCACGGCGGAGATCCAGATGAGGGCGATCATGATGCGCCGGATCATCTGGATCTGCGTGCGCACCCTGCGGGCGTGGCCGGTCTCCTCCGTGCTCTCGAACTTCATGAGCACCGCGTCCTCGATCGCGAACATGAGGGAGGTGAGCATGAACGCGCCGGAGAGGATGAGGGCGATCGTGAAGAGCTGGATCGCCACGGGGCGCCAGAGGACCTCCGAGCCCACCACCGAGGTCTGGGTGGCGAACAGGATGCCGAGACCTGCGCCGAGGACCATCATCAGGATGCGCTGCGGGAGCCGGAGGCGCTTGGAGAACGGGGTCCACACGGGATCGTGGCGGCGGAGCGCCGCGGCGATGATCGAGAGGATGATCGAGGCCACGAGGCCGATCAGGAGGCCGCCCGCCGCGAAGCCCGCCACCTGGAGCAGATCGAGCGCCACCTCCGCCGCAGTATCCCCCTGGGCCGGGAGGGCCGATGGTGCGGGGCCGTGGAGCAGGGCAGGTGACATGGGCCCAGCCTAGTTGCCCGCGCGGCGCAGCCCCAGCGGTCAGGTGGGGAGGGCGGGTGGGGCGG
>JAUNRP010000216.1 GCA_030544165.1 bacterium | reverse complement strand
CCGCCCGGGATGCGGGCGGGCCGGGGGATCGGAAGGCTGGAGGGCATGAGCGAAAAGAAGATCACCGTCACCCGCGTCATCGATGCTCCTGCGAGCGAGATTTTCCAGGTGCTCTCCAACCCGGAGCGCCACTCCGAGTTCGACGGCTCGGGCACCGTGCGCTCGGACGAGAAGTCCAACCGCATCCAGTCCACCGGGGACGTGTTCGTCATGAACATGTTCAACGAGGAGATGGGCGGGGACTACAAGATGCACAACCACGTGACCGGGTTCGACCAGAACCGCCTGATCTCGTGGCAGCCCGCGGAGGAGGAGCGCAAGGACTCGCCTGCCGGCTGGGAGTGGACCTACCGCCTCGAGTCCCAGGGCTCCGACTCCACCGAGGTCTCCCTCACGTACTCGTGGGAGAACCTCACCGACTCCTCGATCGAACACATCTTCCCCGCCATCTCGGAGAAGGAGTTGGAGGAGTCCCTCAACCAGTTGGCCTCGGTGGTCTCCGGCTGACTTCAGACCGGGACCACCTCGCCGGTCTCCAGCGAATAGACGGCACCGCGCACCCGCACGGTGCCGTCTTGCACTGCCCTCCGGATGGGGCCGGACTGCTCGATGAGCCCCTCTACCAGGTCCTCCGCGTGGAGCGCGGGCGCCAGTTCCAGAGGCGCGAGGGCGGCCGAGCGGCGGATCCCCGCCACAATGAGCGGCAGCATCCCGGGCAGGTCCGCCTCGTCCTTGGCGCCGGACTCCGCCTGGTGCCGGGCGGTGGCGATCGCACCGCAGAGATGGTGGGTCATGACCACCACGAGTGGCACGCCGAGTTCCACCACCGCGTACTCCACCGAGCCGATGGTGGCATTGGAGAGCGTGGGCCCCGCGGTGCGGACGGCGAAGATGTCCCCGTAGCCCTCGTCGAACACGATCTCGAGGGGGACCCGTGAGTCCGAGCAGGAGAGGATCGCGGCGATGGGCCGCTGGCCGGAGACCAGGGCCTCGCGGGCGTCCGCATTGCGGCGGGGGTGCTCCGGCACGCCCTCCCGCATGCGCTGGTTCCCCGCCATCAGCTCGGACCACGCCTCGCCCGGGGTCAGCCCGCCGCCGGGGAGTTCGAGGGAGGAGCGGATCACTGCTCGTCCCCCTCGGGCTCGCTGGCCCGGCGGGTGGCGTTCTCCAGCCGCTCGCGGGCGCCGTCGAGAATCTGCTGACAACGGGAGGCGAGTGCCTCACCGCGCTCCCACAGCGTGAGGGAGTCCTCGAGGGAGGCCGAGCCGGTCTCGAGTGAGCGGACCACGCCCACGAGCTCGTCGCGGGCCTGCTCGTAGCTGAGTTCCTCGGGCGGTGTCTGGCTCATTGCTCTCCCTTGGGGCTGGGTTCGGGTGCCGGGTCGGGGCCTGGGTCGTGATTGAACGTCTCTGGGCGGGCGGCGGTGACCTCGGCGCCGAGGCGGCCGCGTGCAAGCAGGATCTCCACCGGTTCGCCGATCTGGACGGTGCTGGCGTCCAACACCACCTGGCGCTGGCGGTTGCGCACCACCGCGTAGCCCCGGGCCAGCGTTCCCGCTGGTGAGAGGGCCACGGTCTGCGCGTGGAGGCGGCGGACCTCTGCCTCCGCTCGATCCAGGTGGGCGGCGAGCGTGGCGCGGAGGCGTCCGAGGCTGACGCCGAGCCGCTCGAGCTCCCGGTCCACCACCACGCCCGGATTCGCGAGCACGGGGCGGGAGCGGAGGGTCTCGAGTGCGGCCTGCTCCCGGACCAGCCGCCCCTCGATGGCGGCCCTCGCCTGGGCGCGGGCGCGCTCGATGGCGCTGCGCTCCTCGGCCACATCGGGCACGATCCGCTTGGCGGCATCGGTGGGCGTGGAGGCGCGGTAGTCCGCCACCAGGTCCAGGAGGGGAGTGTCCGTCTCGTGCCCGATGGCGGAGATCAGGGGCGTGGCGGCCGCGGCGGCCACGCGCACCAGGCGCTCGTTGGAGAACGGCAGGAGGTCCTCCACGGAACCGCCGCCCCGGGCCACCACGATCACATCGATCCGGGGATCCCGATCGAACTCGATGATCGCCTCGGTGACCTCCTGGACGGCGTTCACGCCCTGGACCGCCACCTCGCGGATCTCGAACTGGACCCCGGGCCAGCGCGCCTTCGCGTTCACCACCACATCGTGCTCGGCCTTGGACTCGCGCCCGCAGATCAGGCCAACGGTCTGGGGGAGGAAGGGGAGGGGGACCTTGCGCCGGGGGTCAAAGAGCCCCTCGGCGGCCAGGACCTTCTTGAGTTGCTCGATCCGGGCGAGCAGGTCCCCGAGCCCCACCGCGCGGATCTCCCTGGCCTGGAGTTGCAGGCTGCCCCGCTTGGGCCAGAAGACGGGCTTGGCGTGGACCACCACCCGGGCACCGTCGGTGAGTTCCACGTCCGAGTTCGCGAGGTCCCGGGCGTAGATGGTGAGCGAGATGCTCATGTCCGCGTCCGCATCGCGGAGCGTCATGAACGCCATGGAGGCGCCGGGCCGGCGGTTGATCTGGACGAGCTGGCCCTCCACCCACAGCGCGCTCATGCGGTTCACGTACTCGGTGATCTTGGTGTTGAGCAGGCGGAGCGGCCACGGGTTCTCCGGCGTGGTCTCCGCCGCGGTGGCTGCGAGCTCCGGGCGCGGCAGGGGCCGCACGGGACCGGAGTGCTCGGACATGTCCCAATCCTAGGCGGGAGCGGGCAGAACCACCGGCACCCTCCCGGCACACTCAACCTGGCGTGGTTGGGGGGCTCGCGCCGGGCAACGTACCCTTGAGGCGTGACCGATCCCGCCCTTTCCTCCCCCCAGTCGCTCGCCGGTGCCTCTGCGTTCCCGGACGAGGTTCCCGCGATCTCCCCCCACGTGGACGCCGAACCCGGCAAGAAGATCCTGCTCGCGGCCCCGCGCGGGTACTGCGCGGGCGTGGACCGCGCGGTGGACGCCGTGGAGAAGGCGCTCGAGCACTACGGGGCGCCCATCTACGTGCGCAAGGAGATCGTGCACAACAAGTTCGTGGTGGAGACCCTCTCCACGCGCGGCGCGATCTTCGTGGATGAGACGGACGAGGTCCCGGAGGGCGCCCGCGTGGTGTTCTCCGCCCACGGCGTCAGCCCGGCGGTGCACGCGGAGGCCGCCGCCCGCAACCTCGCCACCATCGATGCCACGTGCCCGCTCGTGACCAAGGTGCACAAGGAAGCCGTGCGCTTCGCGAACTCGGACTACGACATCCTCCTGATCGGCCACGACGGCCACGAGGAGGTGGAGGGCACCCAGGGCGAGGCGCCGGACCACATCCAGGTGGTCAACGGCCCGCACGAGGTGGACCAGGTGGAGGTGCGCGATCCGGACAAGGTCATCTGGCTCTCCCAGACCACCCTCTCCGTGGACGAGACCATGGAGACCGTGGACCTGCTGCGTCAGCGGTTCCCCAACCTCATGGACCCGCCCTCGGATGACATCTGCTACGCCACGCAGAACCGCCAGGTGGCCGTGAAGAAGCTCGCCCCCCGCGCGGACGTGGTGATCGTGGTGGGCTCGGCCAATTCCTCCAACTCGGTGCGCCTCGTGGAGGTGGCCCTCGAGGCCGGCGCCGGCTCCGCCTACCGCGTGGACAAGGCCTCCGAGGTGGATCCCGCCTGGCTGGAGGGCGCACGCACCGTTGGCCTCACCTCGGGTGCGTCCGTCCCGGAGATCCTGGTGCGGGACGTGGTCACCCGGCTCGGAGACTTCGGCTTCGGCGAGATCGAGGAGGTGCGGACCGCCACCGAGGACATCATGTTCTCCCTGCCCAAGAACCTGCGCGCGGACCTCAAGGCCGCCGGCGCCCAGCCGGACCGCCCGCACAAGGTGCGCGAGGCGCG
>JAUNRP010000215.1 GCA_030544165.1 bacterium | reverse complement strand
GGCGCGGAGCGCCCGGACCTGATCGAGGACGCGCAGGACCGCGCCGCCGAGGACTTCCGGGACATGGCCATCGCCCCCGTGGGCGCGATGGAGGGCACGCTCGATCCCACCCGCGCGGTGGCGGAGGAGATCGGCGGCCCCCTCCTCATCTCCTCCGAGCGGATCCGCGGTTGGTACGAGACCGGCACGCCCTCCGGCGTGGTGCGTGTCCAGGGCGAGCACTCCTTCGTGATGGACGAACTCCTCACGGACATCGCCGAGGGCACCACCACCGTGGACTTCTCCACCCACCCCCTCACGCCCTCCCAACAACGCCAACTCGCCGCCGCCACCACCGCCGTGATGGTCCGCGAGGACCCCACCATCACCCGTCCGCTCCTGGTCACCCTCTCCCCCGACGACGACGCCTCCTTCGCCGTCATGTCCAGCCTCGTCGAACTCCCCTGGGTCACGCCGGTCACGCTCTCCGAGGCCTCCGCGCTCACCTCCACTCCCCGCCGGATCGCCACCTCGGTCCTGTCCGCCGCCTCCGGTCTCTCCGACGGCGCGGTGACCGCCGCCCACTTCGACGACCTTGCCGATATCGAGCGCGAGTTCGAATCGATCGCGAGCGTGGTGGAGGACCCGGAGGCGATCCGGGTGCAGGAGTTCGAGCAGATGGACCTGCTCGTGGCGCGGGCGTGGCGGGACGACCCGAGCGCGAGGGACGGGTGGCTGACCAGCGCACGAGCCGCCGTCGGCAGGTTTGACGGGGCGTTCACGGTGGTGACCCCCGCAAGCCTGATGATGATCTCGGAGTCCTCGCACTTCCCGATCACGGTGACGAACTCGCTCCCCTCCGCCGCGGTGGTCTCCGTGACACTGCAGGCCACGGACCTACGCCTCCAGCAGACGGAGGCCACGGAGATCACGGTGCCAGCGGGCGGCGAGGTGCGGGTGGACATCCCGGTGAGCGCCGTGGGATCCGGTGACCTCACGGTGGAGGTGTTCCTCACCGCCAGCGATGGCGTGCCGCTGGGGCAGAGCCTTCCGATCGAGGTCCGCATGCGGGCGGAGTGGGAGAACACGGCGATGCTCGGCCTGATCGGGCTGGGCGTGATCTCGTTCGGGATCGGCGTGGTGCGCACGGTGCGCCGCAATCGCCGGGAGGATCGCACCGCGGTGATCGAACAGGCGAGTGAGCAGTACGAGGCCCACCTCAGAGAGGTGGAGCGCGCACGGGCGGCAAGGAGCACGGAGTGAGCGGGCAGTATTCGGGCGCGGGGCGCGGCGGAGGGAGCGCGGGCAACTCCGGCAACGCGGGCAACTCCGGCGGATCGCTGGCCGGCGCGTTCGCCAAGATGTTCTCCGGCACGCTGGTCTCCCGCATCCTCGGGATGGTCCGGTCGATCGTGCTGCTGGCGGCGCTCGGCGCGGGATTCGGCTCGGGCGGCGATCCATTCAACGTGGCCAACAACCTCCCGAACACCATCTACAACCTCCTGGCCGGCGGCGTGATGAACGCGATCCTTGTCCCGCAGATCGTTCGTGCGATGCGCGCACGGGACGGCGGCTCGGAGTACCTCAACAAGCTGATCACTCTCGCGGGAACACTGCTGTTCGTGGCCACCGTGGTGTTCACGGTGGCCGCTCCGCTGCTGGTCATGCTGTACGCGAGCGGGATGGATCCCGGGTGGCGGGCCGTGGCGATCGCGATGGCCCTGTGGTGCATCCCGGAGCTGTTCTTCTACGGCCTGTACGCCCTGTTCGGGAACGTGCTGAATGCGCGGGGCTCGTTCGGGCCCTACATGTGGGCGCCCGTGCTGAACAACGTGATCTCGATCCTGGGCCTGTTCGTCTACATCTGGGTGTTCGGCACGTTCCAGTCGGGCTCCGGCCGGAGTCCGGACGATTGGGACACCGCCCGGATCGCGCTCGTGGCCGGGGTGGCGCTCCTCGGCGTGGCGGCCCAGGCACTGGTGCTGATCCCGGCACTGCGAACCTCCGGGGTCACCTTCCGGCTCGATTTCAAGTTCCGCGGCGCCGGGCTCTCCGGCGCCAGCCGGATGGCCAAGTGGGCGTTCGCGGGACTCCTGGTGGGCCAGGTGGGCTTCCTGATGCTCTCCAACGTGGCGAACGCCGCCAACGGCGCCGCCCAGTCCCTCCAGGCAGCGGGCGATCCCACCTACCTCGCCATCCCCACCATCACCGCCTACACCAGCACGTTCATGGTGTACATGCTGCCGCAGTCGCTGGTGACCACCTCGCTCGTGACCGCCATCTTCACCTCCATGTCCGCCAAGGCCGCCGCCGGAAACGCGATCGGCGTGCGGAACGATATGTCCAGATCGCTCCGCATCCTGGGCGTCTTCTCGGTGTTCGCCGGCGCCGCCATGACGGTCCTCGCCCTCCCGGTGATCCAGACCGTCCTGTTCACCACGCCGGATTCCGCCGTTCCGGGATTCGCGGCCGTGCTCGCCGCTCTCGCGATCGGAATCCCGGGCCAGTCCATCTGGACGGTGGTCCAGCGCGTCTCCTTCGCCTACGAGGACGCCAAGACGCTCGCCAAGATCCAGATCCCCATGTCACTGGTGATCGTGGTGTTCGGCGCGTTCTCCCTCCTCTTCCTGCCGCCACAGTGGTGGCTGGTGGTCACGGCCCTCGGATCCTCCCTCAGCCAGTACGTGGGCGGGGTGGTGGGCTACGCCTCGCTGCGCACCAAGCTGCCCTCCCTCGATGGCTCCCGCATCCTGCGCACCTACATCCGCCTCCTGCTCGCCGTGATCCCCGCAGCTCTCGCCGGGTGGATCCTCCTCCACTTCTGGGGCCCCCAGTCCGGCGGATTCCTGGGCGCGGCCGTGAAGCTCGCCGTGCTCGGCACGGTGATGCTGGTGATATACGTGGCCCTCCTGAAAACCCTGCAGGTGCGCGAACTCGATGAGATGGCCGCGCCCATCATCCGGCTGGCCCGGAAGGTGAGCGGGCGGGGCGGTGCCGCATCCGCCTCCAGCACCCCGGGCCGACCCACGCCGTCGGGAAGCAGGGGGAAGAAGGAGGAGGTGGGCGAGCCGGACCTCACACCGCCCACCTACCCGCCAAGTGCCCCGCCGCCACCGCCGCCGCCTACTATGGGGGACACCGGGGAGTTCTCCCTGGACTACCTTGCGGACGCTGGAAAGGACCCGAGCGTGCAGGCACTGAGCTCCGGCGCCACGTTGGCGGGCCGCTTCCGGCTCACCAGCCGCACCGAGGCACTGCCCACGGGCGCCGAGGTGTGGGAGGGCCGGGACACCATCCTCGATCGGGCCGTCACCATCGTGATCGCCGCCCGCGGTGAGGACTCCGTGGCCGGGGAGCTCCTCAACTCCGCACGCCGGGCGAGCCTCGTGGAGGACACCCGGTTCGCGAGGCTCGTGGACATCGGCGAGACCACCGTGGACGGCACCACCTGGACCTACGTGGTCTCCGTGGATCCTCCGGGAACGCCGCTCGGCGCCTACCGCGGCCGCCTCGACGCCGCCACCGCGAGCGCCGTGGTGGGCGAGACCGCCGCCGCGCTCGAGGCCGCCCGCCGCCGGGGCGTCCAGCACGGCGCCCTCACCCCCTCGCTCGTCCGCATTTCCGACGACGGCGTGGTCCTCACCGGCCTCGCCTACCTTTCCGTTGCGGCTGGCACCCACATCGATTCCGACGACGCGGTGGAGGCCTCCCTCTCCCGCTCCCGTGCCGATGCCGAGGCATTGGGCGAGCTGTACCTGGAACTGACGGGGGATTCGGCCCCCGATTCGATCGCGAACGCGGTCAATGCTGGCGCGATCATGCGGGCGCTCGCCCCGTGGGGCGCCATCGCCCTTCCGGCTGTGGCCGGTGCGGTTGGTGCTGGCGGTGTGGCTGGGGC
>JAUNRP010000214.1 GCA_030544165.1 bacterium | reverse complement strand
GCTGCGTGCGCAGGGCGTGGAGAAGCCACCCGCCCGCGCGGCGAACAAGGCCGCTGTCACGAGGGCGGCCACTGGCATTGGCGTCATCCAGATCGATTCGGTGAACGTCCTCGCCCGGGCCCACTACATGCCGCTCTACGCGCGCATCGGGCCGTACGAGCGCGCCCATCTCGATGCCCTCTACTCGAACACACCACACCGGCTGATTGAACAGTGGGGTCACGAGGCCTGCCTCGTGACCCCGGAGGTCCACCGGCTCCTCGCCCCGCTCCGGAAGGGCTGGGTGGACCGCTACCTCAGCGGCACCGAGGCCGAGCATCCCGGCATTATGGCCGCCGTGCACCGAGAGGTCCAGGACCACGGGCCCCTGACGGCCCGTGAGATCCAGCAGCACCTCGCGGAGGACTTCCCCGCACCAGCTCGGGAACCCGGCCAGAGTGGCTGGTGGTCCTGGACCGCCGTGAAGAAGGCCATCGAGTACGCCTTCCATGACGGCACCATCGCGAGCGCGGGCCGCAACGCCAGCTTCGAGCGGCGCTACGACCTCACCGAGCGGGTGATCCCCGCCGAGCTCCTCCCCACTCCCAGCCGCGCGGAGGCCTACGCGGAACTCACCGCGCGCTCGCTCCGCCACCTCGGGCTCGGCACCGCGCACTCAGTGGCGGACTACTACCGGCTTCGGGTGGAGCCCGTCACCGCGGAGCTGGAGAAGCTGGAAGCCGCGGGCGCGGCGGAGCGGATCGAGGTTGAGGGGATCCGCAAACCGGTCTGGAAGGACCCGGCCGCCACCATCCCGCGCGCAGCCACCGCCACCACGCTCCTCTCCCCGTTCGATCCGCTCATCTTCGAGCGGCGCCGCACGGAGGAACTGTTCGGGATGCGCTACCGGATCGGCATCTACACGCCCGCCCCCAAGCGCACCCACGGCTACTACTCGCTCCCTCTCCTGGTGGGGGAGAACATCGTGGGGCGCTATGACCTGAAGGCGGACCGGAAGGCCTCCCGCCTCCTCGTGAACGGGGCGTACCTCGAGGAGCCGTTCGGCGCTCGGTGGCCACACCCCAGAGAGGTCGCGGCCGTGGCGGCAGACGAGCTCGCGAGACTGGCCGGGTGGCTGGGACTGGGCGGCGTCGTCGTCGGGAATGCGGCGGACGGGGACGGGGTAGAGCAACTGGCCTACGCCCTTGGCTGACGGACCCGGCGCGCTCCCAGAATCGGGCCGTACGATGGGGGGAGTGCATGCCGGCGCGGCCGGTCCAAGGTGGTTGTGAGGAGTACCAGTGTCCCTGATGAGTCGGATCCTTCGCATGGGCGAGGGGCGGATCGTGAAGAAGCTCGAAGGCATGGCCGCGCAGGTGGCGGCGCTGGAGGACAGCTTCCAGGACCTGACGGACGCCGAGATCCGCGAGGAGACGGACCGCTTCCGCGAGCGGATCGAGGATGGGGAGACGCTGGACGCGCTCCTGCCGGAGGCGTTCGCGGCGGTGCGCGAGGCGGCCAAGAGGACGCTCGGGCAGCGGCCGTACGACGTGCAGATGATGGGCGGGGCGGCGCTGCACCTCGGCAACATCGCGGAGATGAAGACCGGTGAGGGCAAGACCCTCGTGGCCACGATGCCCTCCTACCTGAACGCGCTCGCCGGCAAGGGCGTGCACGTGGTGACGGTGAACGATTATCTGGCCTCGTACCAGTCGGACCTGATGGGGCGTGTGCACCGCTTCCTCGGGCTGACCACGGGCTGCATCCTGGACGGGCAGACGCCGGCGCAGCGCCGCGTGGAGTACGCAGCGGACATCACGTACGGCACCAACAACCAGTTCGGGTTCGACTACCTGCGTGACAACATGGCGTGGAACACCGAGGAGCTGGTGCAGCGGGGCCACAACTTCGCGATCGTGGACGAGGTGGACTCGATCCTCATCGATGAGGCGCGCACGCCGCTCATCATCTCCGGCCCGGCCTCCGGGGACGTGAACAAGTGGTACGCCGAGTTCTCCAAGATGGCGCTGCGCCTCACGCCCGGCGAGGACTACGAGGTGGATGAGAAGAAGCGCACGATCGGTGTGCTCGAGTCGGGGATCGAGAAGGTGGAGGACTACCTCGGGATCGACAACCTCTACGAGGGCGTGAACACCCCGCTCATCTCCTTCCTCAACAACTCCATCAAGGCCAAGGAGCTGTTCAAGCGGGACAAGGACTACATCGTCAACCAGGGCGAGGTCATGATCGTGGACGAGCACACCGGCCGTGTGCTCCCCGGGCGGCGCTACAACGAGGGCATGCACCAGGCGATCGAGGCCAAGGAGGGCGTGCAGATCAAGGCCGAGAACCAGACGCTCGCCACGATCACGCTGCAGAACTACTTCCGCCTGTACGACAAGCTGGCGGGGATGACCGGTACGGCCGAGACCGAGGCCGCGGAGTTCCTCAACACCTACAACGTGGGCGTGGTGCCGATCCCCACGCACCGGCCGATGGTCCGCATGGACCGCACGGACCTGGTGTTCAAGAACGTGGATGCCAAGTACCGCGCCGTGGTGGAGGACATTGCGGCGAGGTATGAGAGCGGGCAGCCCGTGCTCGTGGGAACCACCTCGGTGGAGAACTCCGAGGCGCTCTCGGACATGCTGAAGAAGCGCCGCGTGCCACACGATGTGCTCAACGCCAAGCAGCACGAGCGCGAGGCATCGGTGGTGGCGATGGCCGGGCGCAAGGGCGCGGTCACGGTGGCCACCAACATGGCCGGCCGTGGAACGGACATCATGCTGGGCGGGAACGCGGAGTTCCTCGCGGTGGAGGAGATGAAGCGCCGCGGGTACGACGCCGCGGAGGATCCGGAGGCGTACGAGGCGGCGTGGCCGGAGATCCTCGCGGCCTCCAAGGATGCGGTGGCCGCCGAGCACGATGAGGTGGTGGCCCTGGGTGGCCTGTACGTGCTGGGCACCGAGCGCCACGAGTCCCGCCGCATCGACAACCAGCTCCGCGGCCGCTCCGGCCGCCAGGGCGACCCGGGCGAGTCCCGCTTCTACCTCTCCATGCAGGACGACCTCATGCGGATGTTCGCCACCGGCGCCGCCGAGCGCATCATGAGCTCCTCGCTCTACCCGGACGATATGCCGCTCGAGGCCAAGATCGTCTCCAACTCCATCCAGTCCGCGCAGTCCCAGGTGGAGGCGCGCAACGCGGAGATCCGCAAGAACGTCCTGAAGTACGACGATGTGATGTCCAAGCAGCGCGAGGCCGTCTACGCCGCGCGCTACGAGATCCTCTCCGGCGAGGACATCGAGGACAAGATCGAGTCCTGGCTGGACACGGTGCTCGAGACGTTCGTGGGGGAGCACACCCTCTCTCCCACGCAGTCCGACTGGAACCTGGAGGGCCTCTTCACGGAGCTCAAGACCCTCTACCCCGTCTCCATCACCCCGGAGGACCTGATCGAGGAGGCCGGCGGGCTCAACCGCCTGACCCCCGAGATGGTGCTGCGGGAGCTCTCCAGCGATATCCACCTCCAGTACTCCGAGCGCGAGGAGCTGATCGGCTCCGAGCAGATGCGGGCCCTCGAGCGCCGCGTTGTTCTGTCCGTGCTGGACCGCAAGTGGCGCGAGCACCTCTACGAGATGGACTACCTCAAGGAGGGAATCGGCCTGCGCGTGATGGCCCAGCGCGATCCCGTGGTGGAGTACCGCAACGAGGGCCACGCCATGTTCACCTCCATGGACGAGGCCATCAAGGAGGAGGCGGTCCGCTACCTCTTCAACATCGAGGTCAAGCGCCCCGAGGAGGAGGCCGCGTCCGTCCAGGTGGGCGGCGCGCCCGCCACTGCGGCGAATATTGCCTCCAAGTTGGCCGGTGCCGCGACTGGTTCTGGTGGTGGTGCTG
>JAUNRP010000213.1 GCA_030544165.1 bacterium | reverse complement strand
CGATCATCACGTGCACCCCCTACGCGGTGAACAGCCACCGGCTGCTCGTGCGGGGCCACGCCGTGCCGTACACCGAGGCGGAGGCGCCGGCAGAAGCCGGATTCCTGGGCTTCGACTGGACCATTCAGCCCTGGATGTGGACGCGGATCGCAGGAGCGGGCGGCACCATGGCCCTCCTTCTCCTGATGTCCGCAGGCTGGATCCGCGATGACCACCGCGCTCGCAAGAAGCGGGCCGCGCAGGCCGCCGCCGTCGCGAACTCGAACGCCCCCAGCACCGCCCACGCGGAGAACCCGGAGATCCCCGGGAATCCCGAGACCCCCACGACCACCTGACCCACCAACCTGACGGAGAGACCAGTGAACGCCAGAAGCGCAGCAGTGAGGATCAGCTCCCTGATCCTTGCGGTCTTCGCGGCGCTTGCCCTCAGCGGGCTCGCGCAGGCGGCACTGACCCCTGCGCTCGCCGCCCCCGCGGATGATCGCACCGGCTCCATCACCTTCCACAAGTACCTCCTGGCAGACCCGCGCGAGGCAACGGAGCCCGCCACCGGCCTGCCCATGGAACCGCCCGCCGGCGCCACCCCGCTCGCCGGAGTGGTCTTCGAGATCACCCCCACAGAGGGCGGCGCCACGATCACCACCGGCCCCACGGATGCCGAGGGCATCACGATCGCGCGGAACCTCCCGCGCGGTACCTACGTGATCCACGAGCGGCCCCTCAGCCCCGCCGGCACCCTGGACCCGAGCCTGGTTCCCGCCCGCGACTTCGAGGTCTCCATCCCCCTGGATGACCCGCGGACCCCCGGCGCCGAGCTCTATGACGTCCACGTCTACCCCAAGAACTCCCGCGTGGGCATCACCAAGTCCGTTGCTGACGGCAACCTCGGCGTGCCCTCCGAGGACGCCCCCGTGGCCGGCCGCATCCTCACCTACACCCTCCGCGCGGACATCCCCGTGCCCGTGGACACCAGCGAGGGCGCCGTCTACCGCATCATCGATGACCTGGCCGCCTCGCGCGTTCCGAACTCCTCGCCCCTCCGCCACACCTCCGACTACCTCGAATACCGGGCGCCAGATTGGACCGGCGCTGTCTCCGTCGTCGTCGAGGGAGAGAACGGGACCACGGACCTGGACGCGTGCCGGACCAGCGCACCCACGGGCTGCGACTACACCCTCGACCAGACGGACGCGCGGGTGACCATCTCGCTGACCGGCGAGGGCATGCGCGCCCTCGATGCCGCCACGCAGGCGGACCCGCGTGCCGAGGTGGTGGCACGCCTCGAGGCCCGCGTGAAGGACTCGGTGAACGAACCCACCCTGGACGGCGTGCTCGTGCTCCCCAACCGCGCCGCGCTCGTCCCCAGCCGTGGGGCGGACGAGCAGGGCGAGGAGATCCCCTCCAACGAGGTCCGCACCATCTACGGCGCGCTGCGCATCCACAAGACCGACTCGCGTTCGGGCGAGGACCTGGCCGGCGCCGTCTTCAGCCTCTTCCGCACCCTCGACGACGCCCGCGAGCGTCGGGATCCGCTGATCGTCTCCGCCCCGTCGGATCGGGACGGCATGGTGGTCTTCCCGGGCCTGCACGTGACGGACTTCCAGAACAACGGGCCCGCGGACGATTCCTACTGGCTCATCGAGACCGTGGTCCCAGCGGGGTACGGCGCGGTCACCGGGCCCACCCAGGTGCGCCTCTCGTTCGATGGGACGACGGCGGGTGCGGACTTCACCGGTGGCCTTCCGATCGTCAACCATCCCTTCCCGCAGAACCCCGAGCCCACTCCAACCCCCGGCGAGCCGGGCCAGCCGGGGGAGCCCGGACAGCCCGGGTATCCGGATCTGCCCTCCACCGGCGCCAACGCCGGCTGGCTGGCCGCGATCGGGATCGGACTGGTGGTGATTGGAGGGATCTTCGCCGTGGTGGCGCGCCGCCGCGCTCCCCGGGACTCGGATGAGATGGCAGGATCGTGACCATCACTGAGGAGAGACCGAAGACCCGTCCCACCCCGAAGAAGCACACGCGGATCATCCCGTTCGTGCTCGTGCTCCTGGGTGTGCTCGCGTTCGCCTACCCGGTGGTGGTGACCCAGTACAACAACGCCCGGCAGCAGGAGTTCGCCCAGAGGTACGGGAACCAGATCACGGATGTGGAGCCCGCGGAGCTGGGCCAGGACCTCGCGGCCGCCAGGCAGTACAACACCAGAATCGGCGGTGTCCCGATCCTGGACCCGTGGCTCACGAGGGTCAGCAGTGATCCGAACTCACCGGATTACCAGCAGTACCTGACCCAGCTCGACTCACTCTCGGCCATGGCCCGGCTCCGGGTTCCCTCGATCGGTGTGGACCTTCCCATCTACCACGGGACTTCGGACGATGTGCTCGGCCGCGGGATCGGCCACCTCTACGGCACCTCACTCCCCGTGGGAGGCGCTGGCACGCATGCCGCCCTCACGGGCCACACCGGGCTTGCCACCGCCACCCTCCTGGACCACCTCGAGAAGGTGGAGGTGGGCGAGGTCTTCTACGTGGAGGTGGCCGGAGAGACCCTCGCCTACCAGGTGGACCAGATCACCGTGGTGCTCCCCACGGAGCTGGATGATCTCCTCCCGGTGGCCGGTCAGGACCTCGTCACGCTCGTGACCTGCACCCCCTACTCCGTGAACTCTCACCGCCTGCTAGTTCGCGGCCACCGGGTGCCCTACGAGGAGGCCATCCAGGTGAGCGACCCCGAGGAGGCGGTGAGCCCGTTCACCCTCGAGCCCTGGATGTGGTGGCTGATCGGCGGAGCGGGTGCCGGCCTGGTGGTGCTGGGCGGCATGGCGGTGGCGGGGCGGAAGCCGCGGAAGACGCAGCTGGGGGAGGCAGTGGAGGCACCGGAGGCACCGCAGCCAGCGGAGCGAGGGGAGGCACCGCAGCCAGTGGAAGCGCCGCAGCCAGCGGAGCCAGCCCCCACGCCCCCGGATGCCACCGCTGGGACCTGGCCGCCCCCCGCGAAACCGATGCCGGGACCACGGCGCCGGAGGGGACCAAGGCACGCCGCACGTCGTCGGGGAACAGGGCGGGAGAGGCGCCCGCGCAGGCACTGAGCCCGGGTTACGCGGCTACCGTGCGCGTGCGCCAGCCGCGGAAGCGGATATCGAGGGCGCCATCGCGGCGGTGCCACTCGTAGAGGCCGGCCAGGGCGCCGATCGCCACGGAGATGCCCACCAGCTCGAAGAGTTCCTCGAACGCGGTGATCCACACGTACGTGTCGCCCTGGAGTCCCTCGGCGGCTCGGAGGTCCATCCCGGAGAGTGTCTCGAGGCCCAGCGCGCCGAGGAGGAAGATGGCCCCGCCCGCTACCAGGAGCACCAACTGCCCCACCGGCAGTGCCAGGGCGAGGGGCAGGAGCGCCAGGACGATCACGATCACGATGGGGATGGCGGCGAGCACCCAGGTGAACCAGAGGTCGATCCCGAGGCGTTCCGCGATCCTGATGCCGAACACATCGAGGCGTTCGTGGAGTTCGGCGAACTCATCGATGGAGGCCACGGTGGCCACGAGCGCGAGGACGCCCCAGGACCACCGGCGGTGGGTGAGGGCCATCCCGAGGGCGGCCAATCCGGCGAGCATCACCCAGAGGAGGGAGTTGAACCACGTGGCGATGTTGTACTCGCGGCCCACATCGAAAAGCCACCAGACCAGATCGAACGTGTGAGGGACGCCGGCGTTGCGCACGAGTATGAAGTAGGAGCCGAGGGAGACGGCCACCAGCGCCACCGAGCACGCGACGAGCCACCACGCGCCGCGGGGGAAGCGCATGCCGAGGGGCGCGCGGCTGGGTTCGGTGGCGGGGGGTTCGGTGGAGGGCTCGGCCGCGGTGGGGGTGTCGGGGGTGTT
>JAUNRP010000212.1:846-3889 GCA_030544165.1 bacterium | reverse complement strand
GCGGAGTTGAAGCGGCGCGGGCTCACGGTCCTGCGGACGGACAACACGGGGCACGAGGGCACGCGCGCTCGTGGAGCCTCGGCCAAACGTGATGACGTGGGCGCGTCATGGCTGCTGCGCCCCGATGAACACACGCCGGGAGTGTTCTCTCTCGTGCCGACGAAGCGCCGCAGCGCTCCGGGCCGATCAGGTGCGCTGACGTTCCGCCGCCACACCGATGAGGCCGGGCTGCTGCACTTCGATCCCGTGGAGGGCGCGGGCGCACCGACGTTCGGCCAGCGGCTCCACGAGGCCCGCGTGCTGCTCGACCGTATCGGGGTGCCGCGTGACTCTGGCCAGCGAAAGGCACGAGAGGCGGGCATGGAGGAACTACGGCGCATGGAGGCGGCGGGCGAGCCCGTGCCGCCGATCTCGGCACGCGATCTGGAGCGGGCTCAGAAGGAGCGGCGACTCGTGATTGAGGTGGTCACGGACCACGGTGAGGAGGTCTAGGAAATGGGTCCTGAGGGTGTCACACGAGGCCCCGAAAATGGGCACCCGTCACGCGGGGACCGTGACGGGCTGGAGGGTGTCACGCGACGCCGTGACGGGTCCGTGACGGGTAGGCGCGAATCTGTTGGAAACACTGGCAAAAACCCGTCACGGGCGAGCGTGACGGCTCGCGTGACACGTTGGGCGCGGGCTCTCTTCGGGCGAGGTGTCACGGGTGTCACGGGGTCTATAGGACCCCGTGACCGTGACACCCCCGAGCCTGTGACACCTGAGGGTGGGATGGAGCGGTGGGGGAGAGCCGCCCGACCGCACCAAGAAATCGTAAAGAGCGGGCAGAAATCCCGCGCGCGTGACCCCGAGGGGCTGGCCCAACTCTGGGACCGCGCCCACGCCGTCAGCGAGTGGCCGATCATCACGGCGTTGCCCGATCCGTTCGGGCTGCTGCCGCCCGGCTGGAGCGCGTGGCTCGTGGGCTACTGGCCGGGCGAGTCCCACGAGGCTCCCCGAGCGCCCGTGACCCTGCCCGCGCTCCGGCCAGATGCTCCCCACCTCCTCCAGCGCCGGTATCTCGCCGGGGTGGTGGCGGTGGGCTCGGCGCGGTGCCCGCTCTGTCACGTCCTGATCGCGTTCGACCCGAGGACGGATCGGGCGTGGCTGCACCACGAGTCCGAGTGCTCCACTCGGCTCCGCCCTGACGAACTGGCGTGGCTCGATCCACTCGCGGGGGTGAGGCCATGACCAATCCACACACGGCGGGGGAGTGGCCCCGAGGGGCCTCACCTGAGGGCCACTCAAGGGGTTTCCCCGGCTTGCCGTGCTCGCGTGAGGCGCTGACCTGCGGCAACGGCACGCACGCACCACGAGCCGGGTGCCGCTCTCACAGGGGCTCTCACGCGGGCTCTCGTTTCGACCGAAAACCGATCCATCCCACCACCTAGGAGACAACATGAAAACCCCCAAGAATCCGAACCCCGAAGCGGTGGCCGCTACCCCTGCCACGGCTGCACAGAATGGCGCTGGAGTGCCCCGAAATGGCCCGGATAGGTCCGTACCCCGGAAGGCGGTGAAGGAGCGCCAGAGCGCGATTGTTGAGATGCGGGAGGGGCATCTCGCGTGCCGGGCGTGTGGCGTCTCGGTGCCACCTCCGCACAAGGGCGTGCAGACGTTCCACACCCTCGGACGAGAACTTTCGGGCATGGCGGCGGCGGTGACGCTGGCTCAGCGCGGTGCTGAGGTGCGCATGACGTGGTGCGCCACGTGTGCAGAGTTCCCGGCGCTGGCGGGCAGGTGGCTCGATGAGTTCCCCGTGGTGCAACGTCGGATTGGTTCACGGTCAGTCGCCGTGGACGTGGTGGCGAGCGGAGTGGCGGGGCTGGCCCTGCTGGGCCTCGATCCGCCCAAGGTCCGCGAGGCACGGCACGTGTGGCTGCTCGTGGAGCATCTGGCTCGCCCCGGTGGGGCGTCCATGTTCGTCTCGGAGTTCGTACCCCTCACGCGAGAGAACCTGAGGGAGAATCACGCCTCCCGATCACCGTGGGCGCACGTGGACCGGGAGCGGCGCGATGACCTGGGCCGGGCGGTGGCCCAGATGCACCGTGCTCGGCTGCGGCCACGAACAGAGGTTCCCGAGCCGGAGGGACGGGGGTGTCTGCTGTGCGGCGTTGGCTCTGTGACGGTGCGAACCTCGACTCCGGTACGGGAAGCGAACGCGTGGCGGGCGCTGAGTGCGAACAGCCGCACTCTGGGCGGCACCGCCTCCTCCACGGTCCACGGCCACACGTGCCCGGCCTGCGCGCTGGCGATCGAGAACGCGGGTTCGATCGGTGCCGAAGCGATCCAACGCGCCGTGGTGAAGCACCTCGGCGTGCGGACCCTGCAACGGCTGGAAGTGATCGGGCTGGAAGGGTGGGGTGCTCGGTTCCGTCCGAGTCCGAACGCCCAGCCGTGGACGCATCTGGGAGACCTCAAGGCGCTGGCAGATCGGATGACCAATGGTGAGAGGTGAGAGCAAGGGACCGGCCTCGGGCATCCCGGCGAGGGGGACCACGAGGCCACCCTTCCCCAAGGGTCACACCCTCGCACTCAAGCATGGGGGACGCTCCCCACGGGTGTATGGGCCGATTGCGCATGACCTCGTGGTGGGCCTCCTCGTGGACCGCCCGGACCTTGACGCCTACCCGGAGGCGGTGGCGGCGTGGGCCGAGTCCGAGGCCCAATGCCTGCTGCTCCGTCGCCACGCCTCCGAGGTGGGTCTACTGGACGGGGACGGCAACCCCCGCGCCTTCACGCGGCTCCTCAAGGACTCGGAGAACGCCGCCTCCCGCCACCGCACCCGCCTCGGCCTCGATCCGGTGGCCGAGGCATCCCTACAGCGCGAACGGGCCGAAACCGCCCACCTCGCGGTGGACATAGAGGCGATCCTCGCCCGAGGCCGAGCCGCCACCGCAACCACCGCCGAGGTGGAGGCGGACCCGGTGGCCGGTCTGCTGGAGACAGTGAAGGCCGAGGGAGCCGAGAGATGGGAGAGGGCCAACGAACACCACAACCGAGA
>JAUNRP010000212.1:0-836 GCA_030544165.1 bacterium | reverse complement strand
CGAGAGGACGATGACCGATGAGACGCCGAGGACCGATGAGCCCACCACCACGCCGTGCGCTACCCGAGCCGGGCGAACCTCCTACGAGCCTGACCATGCGAGCCCTCCGTAAGCGCCTCCTCAACGACGTGCTGGAACTGGAGTGCGTGCCCCACGATGCCCGACCCGGTGAGCCGTGTTGGTGGATTCCCTGCTACAGCAAACGCGGGGAGACCTGGGCGGTATGCGGACCACGCGCCGACCGGACCACCAACCGGCGCAACTCGATGCGGGGGAGGCAGTGGAAATGATCAGCCTCGCCACCACCGATCCGGTGGACCTGCTGGCCGCGCTGCTGCTGGAGGACGGGACACCGTGGGGAGCCGTGGCCCAACCAATCCAACGTGCCGATGCTGCCGCGATCCTCGACCCCCACGGGCCACGGCAGCACTACCTCACTCGGCCTCGTGGCGGGTCCAAGTCCACCGATGCCGCCGCCGTACTGCTCGTGGTCCTACTGACCCAAGCCCCACCCGAATCCGTCTCGCACCTCTACGCCGCCGACGCCGAGCAAGCCGCCCTGATCCTCTCCAAGGTGCGCGGTCTGGCCGAACGTACCGGGCTAGGTGGCCTCCTCCACTTCCGCGCCCGCGAGGTGACCGTGAAGGAGAGCGCCGCCCGGCTGCGCGTGGAGCCCGCCGACGCCCCCAGCGCCTACGGCCACACCCCGTACTTCGTGATCTTGGATGAGGCGGCAGCATGGCCGGACACCGAGAACTACCGCACGCTACGCCGCGCGATCTTCTCCGGCCTGACCAACCGCCCGGACTCCCGCCTCGTGGTCCTCACCTCCGCTG
>JAUNRP010000211.1 GCA_030544165.1 bacterium | reverse complement strand
TCTTCGCGGCCTTCTCCTCGGCCACCGCGTCGTTCTTGACCCGGGCCAGCTGGGCCTTCTTGGCCGACAGGAGCTTCTGGGTGATCTCCTCGCTGCCGCTCATCGGGGCGGCCGGCGCCGCCGGTGCCTTGGGGGCCTGTGCCGCGGCAGCCGCGGGCTTGGTGGCCCGGACGGTCTCCGGGGTGCCCGAGACCGAGGACCCGCGCGACCGGGAGCCTGCGGCCTTCTTCGCCGCGGTCTTCTTCCGGGCCGCCGGCTTGGCGGCGGAGGCGGGCTGGGCAGAGCGGCGCACGCTCGCGGGGGCACCGGAGGGAGCGGGAGCGGTGCCGTCGCTGCCGACGCGGGCGCCGGCCAGGCCGTCCTTGGGCAGCTTCGTGGGGTCCGTGACGGCGTCCTTGAAGTAGGCGCCGGGCCGGAAGCGGGGCGAGACGGTGGCCTCGATCGGGACGGCCTCGCCGGTGCGGGGGTTGCGGCCGGTGCGGGCGGCGCGCTCCACGCGCTCCACCGAGAGGAGGCCGGTGATCTTGACGGCCTCGCCGTTGGAGAGCGAGGAGACGAGGACCTCCTCGAAGGCCTTGAGGGCGGAGTCGGCCTGGGTCTTGTTGAGGCCGGACTTCTCCGCGATGGCGGCGACGAGGTCAGTGCGGTTGACGGACATGTGCGATTCTCCTTGAGTCCTGTGCCAGCACCAGGTTTCCGGTGCTGCTTCAGGCACACTACGTGCAGGGACGCCCCGATGTCTCTCGCTGACACCCGTTTTTCGCGAAATTTAGCCGATTGAGAATCGGCGTGTGGCCTCACGTGTTTCACAAGCACCATGAGTCTCAGGAGTCACATGCGTCACGGAGTGGATCGACCGGGGGAATGGCGAGCGGGCGGAATGGGGCGACCGCACGGAGTGGAACGAGCGGGCGGAATGGGAGGTCAGCGCGGGTGCGCGGGCGGGCGCGGGGGATATCGTGGAGTGGTCACGAGCAAAGGAGCGAGATGGAACAGCGAACCCTCGGAAAGACCGGTGCCAAGGTCTCGGTGGTGGGACTTGGAACCTGGCAGCTCGGCGCGGACTGGGGCGATGTGGCCGAGCCGGTGGCGCTCGAGGTGCTCGACATCGCCCAGCGCGACGGCGTCACCCTCTTCGACACCGCGGACGTCTACGGCGACGGCCGCTCCGAGCGCCTCATCGCGAAGTACCTGAAGGAGGTCCCGGAGCAGCGCCGACCCTTCGTGGCCACCAAGATGGGCCGGCGTATGCCGCAGGTCGAGAGCAACTACTCGTGGACCAACTTCGTGGAGTGGACCGATCGCTCCCGTGAATTCCTCGAGGTGGACACCCTCGACCTGGTCCAGTTGCACTGCCCGCCCACTTCGGTCTTCTCCAACGATGAGGTGTACGAGAACCTGGATCGCCTGGTGGACGAGGGGCGCATCAAGAACTACGGCGTCTCGGTGGAGACGTGCGAGGAGGCCCTCGAGGCCCTGGAGCACGAGGGCGTTGCCACGATCCAGATCATCTTCAACATCTTCCGGCGGAAGCCTCTCGATGAGGTGCTCCCGCTCGCCCAGTCGAAGGGCGTGGGGATCCTCGCCCGCGTTCCGCTCGCCTCCGGGCTGCTCGCCGCGCGCTACTCCCACGAGACGGAGTTCGGGGAGGACGACCACCGCAACTTCAACCGCAAGGGCCAGGCGTTCGACCAGGGCGAGACCTTCTCCGGCGTCGACTACGACGACGGCGTGCGGGCTTCCCGCGAGTTCGCCGAGCTCGCACGGGAACTCGGTCCGGCCGATGCCACCCCGGCGCAGGTCGCGCTGCGCTGGGTGATCGACCAGCCCGGGGTCACCACCGTCATTCCCGGCGCGCGCTCCGCCGAGCAGGCGCGCGGGAACGCCGCAGCCGCCAGTCTGCCGCCGCTCTCCACCGAGCTCCACGCCGCGCTTGAGGACCTCTACGACCGGTACTTCCGGGCCGCCATCCACGACCGCTGGTAGGAGGCGGGTTAGCGGCACTAGGCAATCCCGCGCGAGCCCACCTCCTCGGGATCCTGGCTCGGCGCTTGTTCCCGCTCGGCGAACTGCTCCGGCCCAGATGCTTGCTCCCGCCCGGATGATCGCTCCCACTGGGGCAGCGGCGCCCGCGTCAACCTCTGGATTCCCGCCTCGATGTGCCGCGCCATGGCCGGAGTGTCCGCCGAATAGGTGTGACCCGTGGGGGTGGTGACGGAGAGCGAACGCGGATCCGCCTCGTGCCGCCAACCGGCCACCTCCTTCACGTAGTTGCACCGTTCGCACAGCCCCGAACCGTTCTCGAAGCTCGTGGCTCCCCCACTCGCGTGAGACACGGCGTGGTCGGCGTGCCGGATGGGAGCGTCGCACCAGGGGGTGCGGCAGACGTCGTCCCGCAGCAGGATCATCCTCCGGAGCTCTCCGGTGAACTCCCTGCTCCTCGATTCCATCGCCACCAGTTCCCCGGACTCCGGACTCGTGAACAGCCTCCGGAGGAAGACCTCACCCCGCGTGTTCCCCGCAACCCGCCGTGCCGCCGACGCCGGGATCGGCCCATGCCCCGGGATCCAGCCCGGCGCCGTGCCCTCATCCAACAAGGAACCATCCGAGATCAGCATCTGGATCTTGAGCGGCACATCGGCCGCCCGCTCCTGGCCGGTCACCAGCTCCACGAGCCGGTCCGCCATGAGCTGACCCTTGCCGCGGCCCTCGGAGGAGCCGGTCACCCGCGCGCCCTCCGCATCCCGCGTGAGCGATGCGTACACCGCCACCGCCTGCGTCATGGGAAGCAGCGCCGTCAGGTACGCCATCGCTCCCGGGGCCGGCCGCACGGTCACCCGGCGCTCCGACTCCGCACGATCCAGGTGCCGAACCGCACCCTCCACATCGAGCGACTGTGCGATCCGCCGCGCCTCGCGGCCAAGCTGCCGGCTTCCAAGGTCCGCCAGCCGCGGAGCGATCTGCCGATCCACCTCGGCCCGGTCCTCCCTGCTCAGCCACGCGGTCTCCCGGCACACGATGGTGGCCCGCCACTCGGAGATCTCCCCCGATTCCAGCGCCTCCCTCGTATGCGGCATCTCCTCCGCGAGCGCCCGCGCGAGGCCCACCAGTCTGGACCCCTGCGAGGGCGATTCCCTCCGCGCAAGCGCCACCTCCGCTGCGACACCCTTCCCGCGGGCCGCCACCGGAACGCCGCGTTCGGCCTCAGCCTCCCGACGAAGCCCGTCAAACTCCACCGCGAGCGCCGCCTGGGCACCCTCGATCGCGGACTTCAACTCCTCGAGAGCCCGGATCACATCGATCGCCTCGCACTCCCGCACCGCTGGCGCCCTCTCCCGGAGCAACCCCCGGAATTCGGACGCCCGCGCACACACCTCCTGTGGTGTCAGCATCAGCCACCTCCCCCAATAACTCGAATGTTTGTTCGATTCTAGGCGACCCCACTGACACAATCCAAGGGATTGACGCACCTGTGGAGAAACGAATTTCCCGGCCGACGACGACCGGTCACCTCCCGTACGAAACCCAGCCCTGCGTCGTCGACCCACCGACGACACCCGGTCACCTTCCGTACGAAACCCAGCTCACCCGGGCCGGCGGCGGTCCTCACGGAGGTCCAGCGTGAAGCCGGGAAACTCGGCGTAGTCACCGGTGCGGTCGGCGCGGAAGCCGAGGTGCTCATAGAACGCCACGGCGCCTTCACTCGCCTGCCAGTCCAGGATCATGGGCAACTCGTGTGCCCGCGCCCACGCGAAGGCGGCTTCCATCAGCGCCCGCCCGATTCCGTGGCCACGGGATCCCGGATCCACGTAGAGATCCTCCACCCTGCCCACCGTGAACGAGGTGCGGAGGCCGGGGCCGAAGTCGAGGGCGTAGAGGTACCCCGCGAGTGGGACGGACGTGG
>JAUNRP010000210.1 GCA_030544165.1 bacterium | reverse complement strand
TTCGCCAACATGCGCACCGGGGCAGACCCCCGCGTGGCGCTCGGCTACGCGATGGTCTACCCCGTTGCGATGATCGCGAAGATCCTGATCGCCCAGGTGCTGGGCTCGCTCTAGACTCCCACCCGCTCGATCAGACTCGCTGCGGCCGGGTGAGCGCCCACACTCCCCCACCCACGAGCGAGACTCCGCCCAGCGCCAGCGCCCCGATCAGGATCGGGGAGGCGCCGTCGTCGTCGCTGGCGAGCGGCGTGGTGGCCTCGGGAGCCTGCGTGGGCTCCTCGGGGGGTGCGGTGGGCTCGCCCGTGGACCCGGACTCGGTGGGCGCGGCGGAAGGTGACGTCTCCACGGAGGTGGGCGTCGTCGTCGGCTCGGGAGTCGGTTCCGGCGACGGCGACGGTGACGGTTCCGGCGTGGGGCTCACCCCGCCGATGGGCTGGGGATCGTAGGTGGGCGCCCCCTCACCGGCGGTCCCCACCACCTCGAGCGTGAGCGTGTAGGGCAGGAGGGCCGGGTTCGAGCGTTCGTCCACGCTGAGCACCACATAGTGGGTTCCTGCCATGAGAGGAGTGTTCTCGCTGCGTGACTGCTGCTGGAACTGCCACTGGACGGGATCCATGGTGGTGGCCACGATCGACGGTCGGAAACGGGATACCGTGTCGGTCCGGCGGTGGCCATCCCCCTGCGACCAGTTGTCGCTCACGGCGCCGCGCAGGGGCGAGTAGATCTGAACGGTGGCGGCAGTGGGGAGTGGAGAGACGAGGGGCACCTGGTCCGTTTCCACCCGGGCCTGGAGCCGCTGGCCCCAGTCGAGCTCCACGGCGTAGACCTGCGTCTCTCCGGTGAGCACCTCGGAGCGGTAGGAGCCGGGGGCGAGCAGCGTGGCATCGTTGAAGGAGGAGCCGGGCACCACCTGGCCGCCCGCGCCGTCATGCGGGATGCCGAGGCTCCAGGTGCGGCCTGACTCTCCCTGGGCCTCGGGCGGCGTACTTCCAGCGGCGAGGGCGGGCTCCTCCACCACGATCATCTCGAACGGAGTGGTCTCACGGGGACCACTCCGCCTTGAGCCCTCGATCTCGAGGACGAGGGTCTCAGCGGTCGCGCACGCTGAGCCGGGATCCTTCGAGCCGCTCGCCACCAGGGATACGGAGAGCAGTCCGAACGCGGCATCCGCCGTCTGGGCGGAGCCGGCTCCGTATCCGCAGCGGTCACGGTCCGTGGTCCAGAGACGCATCCGGACGGTCGTCCCGGACTGCTGGGCACGTGCGGTGAGGCCCACGTGGATGCTCGAGTTCTCCCACTGCCGCGGGATCGTGTAGTAGGAGGACTCGCGCGGAGCCGGGAGCACGTCCGTGTACTGCTCGCCGGGCGTGAGGGTGGGTGCCCCGAAGATGGCCGTGGTGCCCTGGACAGGGGTGCCTGAGATTCCGAAGGGGCGGAAGGCGCGCAGGGCGAGTGTGTCCATCGCCTGGGTCAGGGTCTCGGCATCCGAGGCGTCGAAGTAGGTGCCGCCGGTGGCGCTCGCCACGCACTGGAGGTGGTCGCGGGCGGCGCCCTCCACGTTCATCCCCACGGTGTTGATGGTGAGGTCGATCCCGTCCGCGGCGAGTTCGCGGGCCACCTCGCAGGGGTCCGGCTGGCAGTTGGACTCACC
Organism: bacterium; assembly: GCA_030544165.1. Classification (GTDB taxonomy): domain Bacteria; phylum Actinomycetota; class Actinomycetes; order Actinomycetales; family Actinomycetaceae; genus JAAZBW01. Next base: position 2,254 of record JAUNRP010000210.1, on the reverse strand, counting down.
GTCCGAGACCAACAGGATGGAGCGCTGGCCCTCGGTCCCCAGATCCGCGGCCGCCTGCTGGAGGGCGTAGCCGATCGGGGTCTCACCGAAGGGGGCGTACTGCTCGGTTGCGGCCCGGAGGGCATCCTTGTTCGCGGCGCCGATCGGCACCAGCAACTGGGAGTCCTCGCAGGAGGCCGGGTTCTCCAGACCCACCTCGGTGGCACCGAACACGCGGAAGCCCACGTTCGCATCCTCGGGGAGGGAATCGATCACGGAGTGGAGGGCGGTCTTCGCTGCCTCGATCCGGGGGCCTCCGGAGGCATCCTCCCACTCCATCGAACCCGAGGCGTCGAGGACCAGCACGAGCTTGCCCGCATGCGTATCGGAGTCCGGGGAGGGTGTGGTGGCAGCACCGGCGGGGGCGGCAGTGGCCCCCAGCCCCACAATCGTGAGGGCGGGGAGCATCGTGGCGGCGAGCCTCGTGGTGAAGCGTTGCGTCGTCATGACTGGTCCTTTCGTAGTTTGCACTTGCAAACATATCTGTGTGCGATTGCAAATGTCAACCGCTGTGCTGCGGGCATGAGCCCGTCTGGAGTCCCGTTATCCGGCGAGATACCCGCCTCCCGCGGGGTCACAGGATGCGATAGGGTTGTTCGCAGAAGCAAAGGAGAGGGATGTCGGACCTCGATCAGAACATCAACGAACAGCGGTCGCTCTACGGTGAGCCCCTCGGCGCCATCGCCCACGGGGTGATGGAGGCGCTCGGCCTCACCCAGAGCCGGCTGGCCGCGGTGCTCGGGCTCTCCGCACCGATGTTGTCCCAGTTGATGTCCGGGCGCCGGGTCAAGATCGGGAACCCCGCCGTGCTCGCGCGGCTCGAGGAACTCACGGGTCTCGCGGCCGAGGTCCGCTCCGGGCGCGTTCCGGAGTCCGCGGTGCCGGACCTCCTCGCGAACGTCCAGGCGGCCACCGGGCACCTCACCCGCACAGGCAACAGCCAGACCGAGGACGGCGCCATCGCCGAGGCGCTGCACCGACTCCTGCGGGCGGTGGCATCCGGGCAGGACCTGCGCGATGCGGCCACCCTCCTCGAGGAGCCGTATCCGAAAATTGCCGAGGTGCTGCGCGTCTATGGTCTCGGCACCATCGACCAGGCGAGGGACCACCTCCGCCGCAGCGAGGGCGCCTTCTAGGCGGCCCAGTTCAGAGCCCCACGGCACTAGAACAGCATCCACAGCGCCGCCACCAGCAGGCCCAGCCCGGCGATGATGGCGAGCACCGGGACCACCGGGGAGGCCCGCCGCTGCGAGGGTTGGCCCTCCAACGGGGGAACCGCGTCACGCGCGGAGTCCCCGCGTGGGGCGGAGCCAGGAACGCCCGTCTCGGCCCGGGGGCCATCCGGCTGGGGCTGCGCCGTCGTCGTCGTGATCGGGCCATCCTCTCCCCAGGCCTCGGGGAGCTCGGGGAGCTGGGTGAACACCTCGATCTCCTCGCCGAGGGGAGCCTCGAGCAGGCCCGCCTCCCCCAGCAGGCGGCGCGCGTGGGAGGCGCTCTCCGGACGATCCGTGGGGCGGGGTGAGGTGAGGGCCTCCAGCACCGCTGCGAGCGGACCAGCGGCCCCGCTGCTGGCGGTACCGGGCGCTCCCCCACGCTCAGGGCGCGATCCGGTGAGCAGCTCCCAGCCGAGCATCCCGGCGGCATAGAGATCCGCGGCGGGCAGCGGATCGGAATCGCCCGTGAGTGTCTCCGGCGCCACGTAGCCGGGGGTTCCCAGCACCACCGCGTGCTCGGTCAGCCGGGGCTCATTCACAGCAACGGCCACGCCGAAGTCCCCGAGCCGGACGCGGGGCTCGGCCATGCCGGTGGCATCGAGGAGCACGTTGGCCGGCGTCACGTCACGGTGCACGAGGCCCGCTCCGTGGATGGCCTCGAGCGCCGCGAGCACCTGATCGAGGATCCGGGCCACCCACTGGGGCGGCAGCGCCCCGTAGTCGCCGAGGAGTGTGGCCAGTGATCCACCGGTCACCAGTGGCATCGAGAGGAGGACCTGGTCATCATCGGCGGCCCACCCCAGTGGGGTGAGGACGTGGGGGTGGTCGATCCGGTAGGACTGTTCGCGCACGAACCGGATGAGGCTCGTGGCGTCCACCTTGCGCAGCACCTTGGCCGCCACGTAGCGCCCTTCCCGGTGGTCCCAGGCGCGCCAGACCACTCCGGCCCCGCCCGCCCCCAGCGGATCCACCAGCTCGTAGCGTCCAGCGAAGAGTGCCCC
>JAUNRP010000209.1 GCA_030544165.1 bacterium | reverse complement strand
GGCGACCTGATGCTCGGGTCGCTCGGTGGCGAGACGATCCTCTTCCGCCCGGCGGGCTGACCGTGACCTCACACCGCCCGTTTGAGCGCCCGACCAACCGCAGGCAGAATCGATAACGGAGTATCGAACCCAGGGGAGGGCTCTCCATGACCACACGCAGAAACCACGTGCGCACACTTGCTGCGGCGGCCGCGATCAGTGCGCTTGCCCTCGCCGGCTGCGCGGGCAACGAGCCCGATCCGGCTGACCCGACCACCACCGCCACGGCAGACCCAACCACCGCCGCAGACCCAACCACGGCCCCAGCGGACCCCACCACGCAGGCCGACCCCACGTCGTCGCCCACTCCCTCCCCGAACGAAACAGAGGGCACGGCCGAGCCCACGGCCGAGCCGAGCCCCCGCGAGCCCAAGCCGCAGCCCGAGCGCCCTGTGGCGCTGGCCGAGGAGTACCCGCTCCCCGAGTCCCCGGAGGCGAGCCCCGATTTCCTGCACGGGATCGAGGAGCTGTGGTCGATCAATGCCACCCAGAGGAGCATCAGCGGCTCGGGAGACCTGGTGGCCCTCCACGCCACGACGGGCGTGCGCGTGTTCCAGCTCGACGAGGACCTCGGGAGCCCCATCTGGCAGGGAAGCTGCCAGGGCTTCGCGTTCCTCGGGGACATCCTGATGTGCGGCCCCACGTTCGTGGACCCCACCACCGGTGACGTGCGGGACCTGCCCTTCACGGACACCTTCCCGGTGGGACGGTTCGAGGACACGATCACCCTCAACACCATGGATGGCGATGCTCCGGTGATCGTGGCGTTCGATCCGGACCTGAACGAACTCTGGCGCATGCCGAACTACTCCGCGGAGCAGGTGGACGGTCGGAGGCTCGTGGAAGGGTTTGACCGGTCCCCGGAGATGCAGGCGGACGAGGCGCGGTTCCTGAAGGTGCCCGCCATCGACATCCTCACGGGCCGGGACGTGGGGTACTCCCGCGCCATCACCGAACTCGCCGACGGCTACCTCGTGGACCACTCCCAGGTGGCGCTCGCGGACCTGGGGCAGGACGTTCTCAATGATCCGCTCGCGGTGCTCGGCGTTGAGGGAGACATCGGCGGCTACGACTTCGAGGGCAACGAGGTCTTCGTCCTGCCCAAGCGGCAGAGCGGGATCATCACGTTCGAGAATGCGCCCCAGCGCGGCACCCTGGCCGCCGCCCAGGCGTGTTACGAGTCGATCCCCGCGGACCTCGCGGACGGCGTGGCCTGCTTCCTCATGGGGGACCAGCACAGGATGGCCACCCGCGGCCCGGGGGGCTCGGTGGTGTTCGGCGAGGCCACGCTGCCCGAGAGCATCGGCGCCCGGCCGTTCATCACACTCGGGTACATGCTGAACCTGGAGGGTACGTCCGAGGATGCCGCCATGCACCTCTACCGGACGGACACGATGGAGCTCATCTGGGAGGTGGAGGGCATCGTGGATCCGGTGAATGATGGGGAGAACCTCCTCGCCTTCGACGGCGAGACCCTCCGCCTCTACCGTCCGTAGGAGGACCGGACCGGCCCGGGGGATGCGCTTTTCACGCGAAGGGGGCGATCTCCGGCTCCTGCGCCGTTCCAGCCCACGTCCCGTACGCGCGCCCGTCCCGCACGGCCACCGGCCGGAACACGCCGTTCTTTCCGGGGACGACGGCGAGTTCGTGCTCGGTCCGTAGCGTTGCGCTGCGATCGGCGTACCCCAGGATGAGTTCGTCGAAGGCGGGGAGGAGCAGCTCATCTTCCGCCTCCTCCCGGTGGGCGTCCAGCAGGTCCGGTAGCTCCGGGTCGCGCCAGTAGGTGGTCCCGTCCAGGTCCACCTCCTCGAGCTCGCCCGCGGCGACGGCCGCCCGGAGCCCGGCCCGGCAGGTGGTGATGGGCAGGCCGGTCCAGCGGGAGAGGTCCTTCTCCGTCACCGGCCCGTGAGAGCGGCCGAAGCGGGCGGCCCAGGCCGCCATCAGCTCCTCCGGGGCCGCCTCGGGGGCGGGTCCCACCAGCGACTCGTACCGCACGAACAACTGCTCGCCCGCACGCTCTGGATGGGGCGGGCCCTGCACCAGCACCCCGCGGACGGCGAGGGTGTAGGTCAGGTGGTACGCGACCCCGGAGCGCTCCACCCCCAGGTTCGCCCACGCCGAGGTGAGATCGGCGCGGGAGGCGGGCCCGCCGTCGTCGATGAGGGAGAGGGCGAGCGCGGCGGCGCGGGAGATGATCTCCTCGGTGAGGCCGAGTTCCTCGCGGCGGCGGCGGTCCGTGTGGAGTTGGCGCGTGGCGGTGAGGGTGAGCATGGCGGGGAGGTCCGCGGCGGTGGCGAGGTGGAGGGTGCCGCGCATGGGCCAGGAGCGGACCACGGTGCCGGCGGCGAGGGCCTCGGCGAGTGGCGGGGCGCCGGGCGCGCACCGGAGTGCCACCGCCTCGGAGGCGGCGCGGAGGTTCTGGCCCTGCATGGCCGACATGTGGGAGACGGCCGCGGCGGGATCGGGGAACTTCGGCCCGGCGAGGCGCTGCGCCACGATGCGCTGCAGCGAAATCTCGCGGGCAAGGGGAGGGTTGTTGGGAGCCACGTGGCCCAGCGTAGGCCCGGCTGGGGCGTGTGCGGAGCGGGTGGCTAGTATTGCCCCGCCGCCACGATCTGGCGCCCCCTCACCACCAGGAGTGAAACGGTCATGAGCCTGCTCGCCGCCTTCATGGTCTTCTTCATGATCATGGACCCCCTCGGGAACATCCCCCTGTTCCTCGCCGCGCTGCGCACCACGCCCCCCGAGCGGCGGCAATGGGTGATCCTGCGCGAGTGCCTGATCGCCTTCACGGTGATGGTGGCGTTCCTGTTCGGCGGCCCGGCCCTCCTCGATCTGCTCCACATCGAGGGCGGCGCGCTCGAGGCCGCGGGCGGCGTGATCCTGCTGCTGATCGCGATCCGCATGGTCTTCCCCACCCCGGAGCGCAACCTCCGCGAGGGCGGCACGGCGGACCTCGGCGAGCCCTTCATCGTGCCGCTGGCCGTGCCGTACGTGGCCGGCCCCTCGCTGCTCGCGATGGAGGTGGTGCTGATCAGCCAGAACTTCGATGCCTGGCCCATCTACCTCGGCGCCCTCGCCCTCGCCTGGGCCTCCACCACCGTGATCCTCTACGCCTCCGGCTTCCTGCTGCGCGTGATGGGGGAGCGCACGCTCGTGGCGATGGAGCGCCTCATGGGCATGATCCTGGTGATCCTCGCCATCCAGATGATGCTCAACGGCTCGAAGAGCTTCTTCATCGGGGCGTAGCGTTCCGTAGCAGCCACTCCTCGGGTCCGTGCTCGGGCTCCTCATGCCCGACGACGACGAAGCCCACCTTCTCGTAGAACGCCAGGTTGGCACCGTTGTTGGTCTCGAGGTGGACGGCCGCCCCGGTTGCGGCCGCGCGTTCCACTCCCTTCTCGATGAGTGTTCGCGCCAGTCCCCTGCCCCGTGCGGAGGGGTCCACCGCGAGCATGTAGAGGTACCAGTCATCGGTGAGGTCCCGTGCATTGGTGCCACTCGCCGCGAAGGCGCGCCACAGCCGGATGGTCGCGGGCGGCCCGAAGACGAGAGGCGCGGCAATCAGGCCGGAGCGGACGAGGGCGGCGGGCGAGAATGGGGCGCTCCGAGGCGGGAACCAGAGGGCGATCCCGGCGTTGTCCAGTGTGTCAATCGTGCCGAGCTGCCGGGCGAGCGCGAGGTTCCGGCCCATCATCCACCGCAGGGCGCGGCGGCGGCGCGCGGGGTTCGGAAGGATGTGGACGAAGAGGGGATCCTCCTGGAAGGCGTTCGCTAGGAGTGTGGTGGGCGTGGGCACCGTGCCACCCTACGGGCTGATTCTGCGGTCCCGCCCCTCTCTGCCGGACTTCTGCTGCCATCTGGCTCCG
>JAUNRP010000208.1:2104-3942 GCA_030544165.1 bacterium | reverse complement strand
TCCGGCGTGCCCCGTCGAGTGCCGAGCGCTGTCCGGCAGGCGAGTCCTCGCCGTCGTGGAGGAGTTCGGGGAGCCCGTACGGCCAGGTCCCGGCGTGGGGCGAGCCGTAGAAGGCCTCCCAGTCCGCGGCGCGGGTGAGGCGGAAGTCGGCGCCGGCGTCGAGGATGAGCGCGTCGGACCCGGCCGCCTCGAGGGCGGCGGCCACCTCACCGGAGGCGCCGTGCGGGAGGCCCAGGAACACCACGTCCGCAGCGCCGAGGATCTCCGGGGTGGTGTCCTCGAGGAGCCGGCCCGCCAGCGGGCGCAGATGTGGGTGGTGCTGGCCGAGGGGGGTCCCGGCCGAGGAGGCGGCGGTCAGCGGGCCAATCTCCACCTCGGGATGCGCGAGCAGGAGCCGCAGGATCTCGCCGCCGGCGTAGCCGGACGCGCCGGCCACCGCCACCTTGATCGTCATACGCATGACGATACAGCGTGGCGCATATATGCAGCAAAGGTGGTGGTGTGGGACGCCCCACACGGCCCTCAGCCCTCGAGGCCCACGTGCTCCTTCAGGTCCCGGCCGATCCCCCGCGCCCACTCGCGGATCTTGTCCCACTCGCGGTAGTCGCCCTCAGGCGCGTTCCCCAGGCGTGCCACGGAGCGCTCGCGCAGTGAGAGCTGGGAGAAGTCCAGGCGGCCCTTGAAGGTCTGGTGGTCGATCGGGTTGAGCGCCACGAGCGCCTCCCCCATCCGGCGCGGGTCCTGCACGTGGCCCATCGGCACCCCGGAGAGCCCCACGGAGAAGGCCCAGAGCGGGACCTCGCGCAACGCGCTCCGGTAGGTCGAGATGAAGTTCCGCGCCGGTTCCAACCACTGGGCCATGTAGACCGCGGATCCGAGCACCACGGCATCCACCCCGTCCAGGCCGTCCACCTCACCGGGGGCGAGGACCTCGGCCTCGAACCCCTCCCCGGCGAGCTCCTCCCGGATGGCAGCGCCAACTTCCGTTGCTGTTCCGTGCTTGGATGCGACCACGACGAGGACCTTCATGACTGCCATTCTTCACCACCACGCACCCCGGGGGGTTATCCAAAAGTCCCATCCAGCGGATCGTCCACCAATCCGAGCCGCCGAGCCGTCCTGCGCCCCCGCAGATCCGCCGGATCATCGTTGCCCACGCGCACGTAGCTCCCGGAGAGGTGATCGGCCCCGCCGCTGGCGAGCATGAGCACGAGCGCCACCACATCCTCCGGCTCGGTCCACTCCTCGCGGCCATCGTGCAGCCGCATCCCCTCGGTCATGTCCGTGCGCACCACGCCGGGCGCCAGCTCGAACGTGCGGATCCCGCGATCGAACGCGGCGAGGTGGATCGCCCCACCGATCCGGAAGAGGGCGGACTTGGAGGCGGTGTAGGCGCTCGACTCCTCGAAATCGCGGGTCCCGGAACCCGAGTTCACGTTGACGATCCGCCCGCCCCCGCGCGCGATCATCCCGGGAAGTACGGCGCGCGCCAGGAGGAAGGGTCCGCGGACGTTCACGGCCATCACCTCCCACCACTCCTCCGGGTCCGCCTCCCACAGCGCCACCTCGGAATCGATCCGTCCGGCGTTGTTGACCAGCAGGTCGATCCCGCCGAGCTCCCGTTCCGCCGTCCGTGCGGCGGCGGCCACCGCTGCCGCGTCGGTCACGTCCACTGCCTGGGCGACGACGCGCGCAGCCGGCGCCAGTTCGGCCACCTCCGCGCGCACGGCCTCGAGGCGTGCCTCATCGGTGGCGATGATTGCGAGGTCGAACCCGGCTCGGGCCAGCCCGAGCGCGAGGTGGCGGCCGATGCCGCGCGAGGCCCCCGTGATGAGGGC
>JAUNRP010000208.1:0-2004 GCA_030544165.1 bacterium | reverse complement strand
TCACCTGGTGCTTCTCCTCCACCACGTGGGCGAAGATCGCGTCCAGGTCCAGCTCGAACGCGATGGAACGCTCCGGCAGGTCCAGGTCCGCCAGCACCTTCGGGTGCAGCTCACCGGCGTGTCCCACCACCTCCTCCCCGATCCGCATCTCGGCGCACCGGCCCGGGTGCCACGGAGCGTAGGTGGCCGCGTGCGGGGTGAGTTCCACGCCCACGGTGCGGCCCACGAGGCGGGCGAGTTCGATGGCGTCCGCCCAGTCCACGGCCCGGGCGGACCCGAGCGCGCCTCCCGCCGCGAGCGGTCCGGCGGCGATCGCCGCAACGTGCCACGGCTGGGAGGGAACGGACTCGCGGATGGTGACCAGTACGTCGTCGGCGGGGCGGAGGGCCACCGGGGGCAGGGGTGAGATCCCGGGCGCACTGGCGGCGCGCGTGACCATGCCGGCCTCGACCACGGCGAGGGGGTTGCCGCGGCCCACGTTGCGGCGGGCGGTGTCCACGAGTGCGGCGAGCAGGGTGCTGCGCAGGTAGGGGGAATCGTCCGCGATGGGGTTGGCGAGGCGGATCATGGTGCGGCGCGGGTCGTCGCCGGGCACGCCGAGGCGATCGTAGGAATCGCCCACGAACGGGTAGGAGAGCACCTCGTGCAGGCCGTGCTCGGCGAGTGCGCGCAGCACGGCGCGGCGGGCGCGCTGGACGGTGCTGAGGCCCCTGCCGGCGGGCGCGTCCGGGACCACGGAGGGGATCTCCTCATAGCCGCGGAGGCGGGCCACCTCCTCCACGAGGTCCACGCCCATGGTGAGGTCGGGGCGCCAGGTGGGTGGGGTGACGGTGAGGTGATCGGCCTCGCGGGTGACGGTGGCGCCGATCTCGGTGAGGGTCTGAACCACCTGGTCCACGGTGTAGTCCACGCCCACGTGGCGGGCGGGGAGCGTTCCGTCCATCTGGATGGGGGTGGGGCTGGCGGTGTGGTCCACGTCCGTGACCTCCCGGTCCGCGATGCCGCCGCCGTACTCCACGAGCAGGTCCACCACACGCTGGGCGGCGTAGGGGGTGAGCTGGGGGTCCACGCCGCGCTCGAACCGCTTGGCGGCCTCGGAGGGCAGCTTGTGGCGGCGTGCGGTGCGGGCGATCGTCGAGGGGTCGAAGTGGAAGGACTCCACGAGCACGTCCGTGGTGGCATCGCTGATCTCCGTGGAGGCCCCGCCCATGACGCCGGCGAGGCCGAGCACGCGCTCTCCCCCGTCATCCGTGATGAGGAGGTCCTCGGGGTCCAGCGCCCGGTCCACATCATCCAGGGTGGTGAGGCGCTCGCCGGGGCGGGCGCGGCGGACCACCATGGGGGCCTTCATGAGGCCGAGGTCGTAGGCGTGGAGGGGCTGGCCGAGATCGAGCATCACGTAGTTGGTGATGTCCACGGCGAGCGAGATGGGGCGCATGCCCGCCTCGGTGAGGCGGCGGCGCATCCAGTCGGGGCTGGGGGCGGTGGGGTCCACCCCGCGCACGGTGCGGAGCACGAACCGGGTGGCGCCGGGCGCGCCGCCGAGCGGGTTCGGATCCTCCAGGGAGACGGGGAAGCCGGGCGCGTCCGGGTCCGCTTCGGCGGGTGCGATGCGGCTGACCGGATCGGTGTAGGCGGCACCGGTGGAGTGGGAGTACTCGCGGGCCACGCCGCGCATGGAGAAGCAGTAGCCCCGGTCCGGGGTGATGTTGATCTCGAGCAGCTCGGCGCCCAGCCCGAGGGCGGCCAGCATGTTGGTACCCACAGGCGGGATGTTCTCCTCGCCCAGGTACTCCTCCAGCACCATGATGCCGGCGTGGTCCTCGCCCAGGCCGAGCTCGCGCTCGGAGCAGATCATCCCATCGGAGATGTGGCCGTAGGTGGAGCGGGCGGCGATGTGAAAGTCCCCGGGGAGGGTGGTGCCCGGAAGGGCCACCAGCACGTGCTGGCCGGCGGCGAGGTTGGGGGCGCCGCAGATGATGCCACGGCTGGGGATCTCGGAGG
>JAUNRP010000207.1:1698-3949 GCA_030544165.1 bacterium | reverse complement strand
CGCGATCCTGCGCGAGGCCGGGTACGTGGGGGCGGGCACGTGCGAGTTCCTGGTGGGCCAGGACGGGGTGATCTCGTTCCTCGAGGTGAACACGCGGTTGCAGGTGGAGCACCCGGTCTCCGAGGAGATAACGGGGTTGGATCTGGTGGCGGAGCAGTTCCGGATCGCCCGCGGGGAGCCGTTGGGGTATTCATCTGTGGAGCGGAACGGGCATGCGCTGGAGCTGCGGCTGAACGGGGAGGATCCCGCGCGGTCCTTCCTGCCGTTCCCCGGCACGTTGACCGCTTTGACCTGGCCGCACGGCCCGGGGGTGCGCGTGGACGAGGGCGTGCGAGAGGGTGACAACATCTCCGGGGCCTTTGACTCGATGATCGCGAAGCTGGTGATCTCCGGGCCGGATCGGCCCACGGTGCTGGCGCGGGCACGCCGGGCGCTGGCCGAGCTGCGGATCGAGGGAATCCCCACGGTGGCGCCATTCCACGCGTCGGTGCTGGAGGATCCGGACTTCGTTGCGGAGCGGGCCGAGGACTTCCGGGTGCACACCACGTGGATCGAGTCCGAGTACCTCCCCCGGCAGGCCGATGCCGCCGCCGCGTCCGCGCCGGCGGCTCCGGCGCCGACCGCCGGCTTCGGCGCCGAGGAGCCCATGGCCACCCAGCGCGTGGTGGTGGAGGTGGGCGGCAAGCGCCTCGAGGTGGTGCTCCCCGTTGGCCTGGGCATTGCGCGCACCGCCTCCGGCCGGGGCCTCACGCCTCCCTCCGGGCACCGTGGGCGGCGCCGCCGCTCCTCCGCTCCCGTGGTGACCGGAAACTCGGTGACCGCGCCCATGCAGGGCGCCGTGGTCAAGGTTGCCGTGGAGGAGGGCCAGCACGTGGAGGCCGGTGACCTGGTGGTGGTGCTCGAGGCGATGAAGATGGAGCAGCCGCTCACCGCCCACCGCGCCGGGACCATCACCAAGCTCACCGCCGAGGCCGGGGCGCAGGTGAGCGCGGGCACGGTGCTCTGCGAGATCACGGACTAGCTGGGCGGGGTGCCGGAGCGGGGGCGCCCCCGCCCGCTCCGGCGGGCCTGCCCGGCCGTGCCGGCCCCGTCTCGCGCCATCCCCAGTCGCCCGTGCTCGCCCCCCGCTGGGCCCGCCATTGCGCCTCGGCGTCCACACCTTTCCACCCCACGGCGCCCTCACCCCCGCCAGATTCGACTGTGTGACTTTTCCATCCAGTGCGCCTATCTCTGGACTCCAGACCCGTCGCACTCGATGGACAACCCGCTCACTCGATGTCGGGGGGAGGCGGGGAATGGGCGGAGTCGCTCTCGCCCGGCCGCCGGACGGCCGTCCCGTCCACCCGGCCGCCCTCGCCCACCCCGGCCGCGCGAACGGGTGAGAATGGAACCATGGAGTCCCGCAGTCCCGCCGACGCATTCGTCCAGTGCACCTGCGGCCAGCAACACTGGGGGCTCCTCGGCGCCGCGGGTCTGCTCGCATGGCGCCAACCCCCCACCTCCCCAGAGCCCGAGATCCTCCTCCAACTCCGATCGGCCCACTCCCACCAGGGCGGGACGTGGTCCATCCCCGGCGGCGCCCTGAAGCCGGGCGAAACCCCAGAACAGGCCGCCTACCGCGAGGCCCACGAGGAGACCGGGATCAACCCGCACGCGCTCCACACCCGCCACATCCTCTCCCACCACCACCCGGACTGGAGCTACCACACCGTGATCGCCGAGGCAGTGGCCGATCTCGGCACGGCTGCCCCCAACAGCGAGACGGACGCGTTGGAGTGGGTGGCGAGCTCCGCCGTCGGGACGAAGAAACTGCACCCCGCGTTCAGGGAGGCCTGGCCGCGGCTCGCGCCCCTCCTTGCGCGGCCGGCGCTGGTGGTGGACGCGGCCAACGTGGTCGGTTCGCGCCCGGACGGCTGGTGGAAGGACCGCGCGGGGGCGGCGGAGCGGCTGCTCGCGCACCTCGCCGCCACGGATTCGTGGCCGGGTGCGGACCTGGGCTTTGCCGCGGACGTCACGTTGCCAGAGGTGCACGTGGTGCTGGAGGGACAGGCAAAGGCTGCGTCCGACGACGCGGCCCGCCACCGCCTGACCGTGCACCGCGCGCCGGGTGAGGGCGATGACACGATCCTCGAGGTGTCGGCCCGGCTCGCCGAGGAGGGCGCGGACGTGGCCACGGCCACCGCGGATCGCGGGCTGATCCACTGGCTGGAGGCGGCGGGCGTGCGCGTGGTGGGACCGCGCGCGGTGTGGG
>JAUNRP010000207.1:0-1598 GCA_030544165.1 bacterium | reverse complement strand
GGCGGAGGCGTCCGCGTGGGTAGGGCGCTGCGCGGGATGCTGGGGCTGGTGGTGTTCGTGGGGGTGTTCGCTGCGGCGGTGTGGGGTGTCACCACGTTCCTGAACGCCTCCCAGCAGGCCCCGCCCGCGAACGCCTGTGTTGCCGTTCTCCCGGACGGCACGCGCCACTCCCTCTCCGCAGAACAGGCGCGGAATGCCGCCCTGATCGGGGCGATCGGGATCGAGCGCGACCTCCCCGCACGGGCCGTGACGATCGCGTTGGCCACGGCGCGGCAGGAGTCGTGGATCATCAACATCGACTACGGAGATCGGGACTCGATCGGCCTCTTCCAGCAGCGGCCCTCCCAGGGGTGGGGCACGGTGGAGCAGATCATGGACCCCTTCTACTCCACCAACGCGTTCTACGACGGCCTCCTCAAGGTGCCCGGCTGGGAGACCATGGAGATCACCGTGGCGGCGCAGGCGGTGCAGCGCTCGGGGTTCCCGGACGCGTACGCCCAGCACGAGGGGATGGCGCGCGCTTATGCCTCGGCGCTTACCGGTCACTCGACCGCGGCGCTCGCGTGCGACCTGCCTGTGGAAGAGGAGGCTGCGCTCGCTCCGGTGATGGGGGGTTTGCTTGACTTCGGGGTGGCGCCCGGGCTCGCCCCGGCGTTGGACGCCGACGGTGCCCCGCTCCAGACTGCCGACGGCCGCACCCTGTTCACCCTGGACGCCCCCGCACTCACGGGGATCGGCGAGCCGGCCCGGGCCGCGTGGGCGGCCGGGCACTGGGCGGTGGCCACCGCCACGGAGTCGGGCGTGAGCAATGTGGTGGTGGGTGGCCAGCTCTGGGTGAACGGCTCACTCGAGTGGGTGGACGCGGGAGACCTCGCCCAGCAGGAGGGAACGGTGCTGATCGGCTGAGCCGCTCCGGGCGGGTGGCCGAACTCGGCTGCGGCCGGTCCTGAAGGTGGCTGAGCTCGGTCCCGGGCGCACCGGGCGGGTGGCTGAACTCGGCTCAGGCCGCTCCGCCAGCACCGAACTTGAAAATGTGGACAGCCAGCAGGGACCCAATTCCTCTCAGCCGAGGCGTTTCCGCAGGTCACAGGCCCGGTCCCAGACCTGGCGAGAATTTGGCGTGTCCACATTTGCAAGTTCGTGGACTTGGGGTGGTACCAGAGGGACTGTTGAGTCCTGTGGGGCTACAGTGACAAACCCGGGGCGGCGAGCCCGAATCACAAACGGCGAGCACGCATCCGCAGCCCGCCCGGCCCGTTGACAACGAGAATTCGGGCCGTCCCACAAACGCTGAACTCGCCCCGCGTCCCGTCCACGCGCGAACGTGCGAATCCGGCGGGAACTTTACGGATGCCTTGAGGTCCACCTACGCGTTTCCGCAGGTCAGAGGCTTGTCTCTACCAGAGCCCGCGTCCGAGTCCCCGCCGGATCTGCACGTTCGAGGCTGTGAGCAGGTGAACGTGCAGCAGACGCGGCTTCTGGCGGCCGAAATAGGTGGCTGCCCAAGCGAAGGGCGCAACCGACCAGCCACAACACGGCCAACCATCTCAGCCCCGGCACACGCCAACCGTCACGGCGCCGGCCTCGCCAGCCACGGC
>JAUNRP010000206.1 GCA_030544165.1 bacterium | reverse complement strand
GGCACGGGCGAGCCGCCCCGCGAGGGCGCGCCTCCGCGGGGCGGCGGGGCGGCAGGCGCGGGCGAGTCGCCCCGAGAGGGCGCTCCCGCGGGCGGTGGGCGCCCGCACACACCCGAATCACCGCGACGGCTCGCCGGATGGGTGATGCTCCTGATCGGCGTGCTCGCGGGAATCGCGGCGGCCACAGCGGCGGGGGTGCTCCTGCTCGGGATGCGTCTTGCCACCGTGGGCGCGATCGAGACCATCATCTACGCCGAGGAGGGCCCCACCGAGGAGCCAACCGAGCAGGTGGAGACCGTGGCCACGGGGGATGTGCCGCCCTCCTGCATCACGGCCTCGGAGTACGCACTCGCCGTGGACGAGGGGATCGACGATCTGGCCCGCGGCGCGCGGGACGAGGACGCACGAGCGCTCGAGGAGGCGCTCGATGCGATCCAGGCCGCCCGCGATGAGGCCGAGGGTGCGCCGGAGGACTGCATCGCCGCCGGTCAGGGCGGGGGCGGCGGTTCCGGGGGCGCGAGCGAGAGTGAGACCGAGGAGGCGACGGACGACGCAACGGAGGAGGCGACCGAGACCGACTCGCCGAGCCCGTCCCCGAGTCCCAGCCCATCGCCGAGTCCAGCGACCCTGACATCTGAGCCGACGGCCACCGAAACCGCGACTCCATGAGCGAGATGACCACAATGTCCGCCACCCCGGCCAAGCGGGGACTGGCGGCACGGATCTGGTACGGCTACGCCCGGGCGGTGGTGGCGCTGCGGTGGTTCATCGTGGTGGCGTGGGTGGGCGGGGCCGTGGCGGCCACCGTGCTGCTGCCACCCATGGTCTCCTCCGCGGACGACCTCGAATCGCTGGGCGCGGACGAGTCGAGCTTCGAGGCGGAGCAGCGCTCGCTCGATCTGTTCGGCTTCCCGCTGCTCTCCCGCATCGCGATCGTGCAGCACGATCCGGAGGGCATGTCACCGATCGTGCAGGCCGAGGCCATGATGCGCGGCGTGGCCATCAACCAGGGCAGCTACGACACCCAGCTCATCGGTGCCATCCCCGTGCCCAACACCGCGGGCCTGTTCGAGGGCCTCGGCGAGGAGGACACCGCCGTCCTCACCTTCCTGTTCGCGGACCCGAGCCTGGGGTTCTTCGACCAGACCGGCATCACGGAGGAATTCGCCCGCGAGCACCTCGACGACGCCTCCGATGCGTACGTTGGTGTGACGGGCTCGCTCCCAGCGCGTGCGGCACAGGGCTACATCATCAACTCCTACGTGGGCGTGGTGGAGGTGGTCACCGTGATCGCGGTGCTCACCGTGGTGGCGATCGCGTTCCGCTCCCTGGCCGCGCCCGTGCTGACGCTCCTGACCGTGGGCGTCTCGGTGTTCGTGACGCTCGGGATCTCCGGGTGGGCCGCGCAGTTCATGGCCGTCTCTGTGCCCGCAGACCTGCGGCCCCTGATCGTGGCGCTGCTGCTCGGAGTGGTCACGGACTACTGCATCTTCTACCTCTCCGGCCTGCGGAACCGAATACGCGAGGGCCACGACCGGCTCGAGGCCGCGCGGCTCGCCACCGCCTCGTTCACCCCCATCATCACGGTGGCCGGCGTGACCGTTGCGGGCGGAACCGCCGCACTCCTGGTGGCCGAGTCGGCGCTGTTCAAGGGGTTCGGCCCGGCCCTCGCGCTCACGGTGGTGTGCGGACTGCTGGTTGCGATCACGCTCGCCCCGGCGCTGCTGGCCATCCTGGGAGGAGGGGCCTTCTGGCCCAGCCGGATCGGCCCGGAGCCCGAGCGCAAGCGGCAGCGCCCCTCGATCCTCACCCGGGTGATCGCCAACAGGGCGTCTGCAGCCGTGGTGGTGCTCGGATGCGTGATCGGCCTGGGCGCCCTCACGTGGCACGCGCGGCACATCGAGCTCGGCCTCGGATTCGTGCAGTCGCTCCCCACGAGCACGAGCGCCGCCAAGGCTGCGAATGCGGCCGGGCAGGCGTTCGCCCCCGGCATCATCTCCCCCACGGAGATCGTGCTCGAGGCCCCCGGGATCGGGGACGAGGAGGAGGCGGTGGCCGCGCTCGGAGAGGCGATCGAGTCCCAGCCGGGCGTGGCCGGGATCGTGGGGCCGGGTGACATCCCCACGGCGGACAGTCTCGGCGCCTTCACGGCGGAGTCCGGCGACGCCGTGCGCTACCTCGTGGTCCTGGACAGCACCCCCCTCGAGGCCCCGGCGATCGCCACGCTGCAGTCCCTGGAGGAGACCGTTCCGCAGTTGGCCGCGCAGGCGGGACTCGCGGACGTGACCACCCACGTGGGCGGGGACACCGCCCTGGCCTCGGGCGTCATCCAGGACACCACCGGGGACCTGGGGAGGATCGCGGCGGTGGCACTCGGCGTCAACCTGCTGTTGCTGGTGATCTTCCTCAGGGCGATCGTGGCTCCCGTGTACCTGCTGGCCACGAGCGTGCTGGCGCTCGGCGCCACGCTCGGGCTCGGTGTGCTGTTCTTCCAGGACCACCTCGGCCAGTTGGACTTCACCTTCTACGTGCCGTTCGCGGCCTCGGTGCTGCTGTTGTCGCTCGGATCGGACTACAACATCTTCGCCGTGGGGCACGTGTGGCAGGCCGCGAAGGAACGGCCGCTGCGCGAGGCGATCCTGGTGGCCACCCCGCAGGCCACGGGAGCGATCAACGCAGCGGGAGTGGCGCTGGCGGCCTCGTTCGGCATGCTCGCGCTCGTTCCCCTGCGGCCGTTCCAGGAGTTGGGCTTCCTCATGGGGGTGGGCATCCTGTTGGATGTATTCGTGGTCCGAACGCTCCTCATCCCCGCCCTGCTGACCCTCGTGGGTCCCATCAGCAGTTGGCCCTCGCGGGTGCTGCGACGGGAAGGTGATCGTGCCTCGGCCTGACCCGCAGGGAAGCAGCCCCTATGATCCCGGGCCCCAGGGAAGCACTCCCTACCAGCCCGGGTCCCAGGGGAACCTGCCCACCCCACCCGAGTATGGCCGCGGCAGGGTGAGCCCCGCCCCGGCGAGGCAGAGGACGGAGGGGGTGGCGCCGTCGTCGGGGAATGAGACCACGGAACTGAAGCTGCCCGTGCCCGGGCGGCCGGGCGGAACCCCCAGTGCCAATGAGACGGCGCCGCTGACGATCGAGCCGCGCCCGGCGGGGAGCTCGCCGGTGCCGGATCCGAGCCGCACGCGGTGGCGGCGGCGGATCTGGGACTGGATCCTGGGCGCGGTGGCGATGCTGCTGATCGTGCTGCTGGCGCTGTGGCTGGGGTGGCGGGCGGTGACGCAGCCGGCGGGGACGGCGGAGGAGAGCGCCTCGGCGAATCCGCGGCCCACGCCCACGGCCTCGACGGATGGGTTCGGCCGCCCGCGCGACCCGACGCCGCCGCCGGCACTCGCGCATGACGAGGTGTGGCTCGGGGACGTGAGCTTCGAGGCGGGTTCGGTGGTGGCGGCGAGCACGCCGCTGCAGGACGTGGTGGCGAACGGCGTGAACGTGACCTCCGGGCCGGACGGGCTGGTGGCCACGTATCTGGAGGTCACCGGGACGGTGCCATTCCACGTGGTGGAGGGCGAGCTCGAGCCGGGGACGCGGATCGGCCCGGCCGGTGGGGGCGATGTGGAGATCGTGACCTCGGTGGCCGTGCTCGGGCGCGAACTCGGCGTGACGGCCCGCGGGAGCGTGCAGGTGCTGGGCGGGAAGATCGTGGTGGATCCGAGCGCCATCGACTTCGGTGGGCCGGAGTGGCTCTCCGGGCTGCTGGCGGATATCGCGCGG
Source organism: bacterium (assembly GCA_030544165.1). Lineage (GTDB taxonomy): Bacteria > Actinomycetota > Actinomycetes > Actinomycetales > Actinomycetaceae > JAAZBW01. The sequence continues at coordinate 197 of JAUNRP010000206.1, read as the reverse complement.
GAGTTCGTGACGATCGAGCACGAGATCGAGGGGCTGCCCGAGGGGCTCGTGCTGCAGAGCGTGGATGTGCTGGACGAGGGGTTCCGGGCCACGCTCATTGGCTCGGACGTGCACCTCGTTGGGGGGACGTTCTAGGTGTACTGACCACGGAGGTTAGGCACGTGCGGCGGGCGGGGGTGCGGTGGGCGGACGGATGC
>JAUNRP010000205.1:2366-3972 GCA_030544165.1 bacterium | reverse complement strand
CTTCGGTGCAGGCTTGGCGGCAGCGGGCTGGGCGGCAGGCTTCACCTCGGGCTTGGGAGCCGCCTTCGGTGTGGCCTTGGGGGCGGCAACCTTCGGCGCGGGGGCCGCGGGGGCCTCCTGAACCGGAGCCTCGGCCTTCTCCTCGACGACGGCGGGTGCCGGCTCGTCCGTGACGGCAGGTGCCGCCGGGGCGGGTGCCGCTACGGGAGTAGGCCGGTCGTCGTCGTCGGGGGTGCGGGAGGCGGCGCGGGCGGCCTTGGCGGCCTTGTGCGCCTCCTGGTTCGCCTTCTGCGTGGCCTTCAGTTCCTCGTGCTTCTTGAGCTGCTCGGACTTGGCCTGCGCCTTCTTGCGGAGCGGGCCGATCACCATCACCATGTTGCGGCCGTCCACGCGGGGAAGGGACTCGACGGAGCCGAACTCCGCCACCTCCTCCGCCAGCTTCTCGAGCAGGCGGACGCCCATCTCCGGGCGCGACTGCTCGCGGCCACGGAACATGATCATGACCTTGACCTTGTCCCCTCCCTTGAGGAAGCGGACCACGTGACCCTTCTTCGTCTCGAAATCGTGCGAATCGATCTTGAGGCGGAAACGGATCTCCTTCAGCTGGGTGTTGGCCTGGTGGCGGCGCTGGTCGCGCGCCTTCATGGCCGACTCGTACTTGAACTTGCCGTAATCCATGAGCTTGCATACCGGCGGGCGGGCGTCCGGAGCCACCTCGACCAGGTCGAGGTCTGCCTCGGCAGCGAGGCGGAGGGCGTCCTCGACACGGACGACGCCAACCTGCTCGCCCGATGGTCCCACGAGGCGGACCTCGGGAACCCGGATGCGATCGTTGATACGGGGCTCGCTGATGGGAGCTTCTCCTTCTTCGTCTGGCTGACGGCCACACAAAGAAACCTCCGTGTGGCGTGCACACGGAGGCGAATCGAACGCTGCTGGCGTTCCGGCGGGCCGTAGCCTGCCGCCTGAACCCGGCCTCTGTGACACCGAAGATTCGGTGAGGGTGAGACCCAGGTGGGATTTCTCCGCTTGCACATCCGGCCCGGGCGGGCTGGATCGGTCGGCCTCCATGTTACCCGAGCCCGTGGGGGCGGCGCGAGCGCGGGCGGTGAGGCGTGGGCCACTGTTGACCGTGGGGCCACGGGCCCTCGCAGACACTGATTGGTATCATGGCATCCATGATGGTAACGATCGATCGGGCGGGCCGGGTCGTCATACCGAAGGATGTCCGAGACCGCCTCTCCCTGGATCAGAACTCCGAGCTGGAGGTCACAGTGGAGGGCGATACGGTCCTGCTCTCCCCCGTGAGATCGGCGGGCCGCCGGATCGTCGAGGTTGACGGATGGCCCGTGATCGAGTCGGTGCGCGGAATCTCCACGAGCGACGCCGACGTCCAGAGATGGCGAGACGATGTCCAACGCTGAGACGTTCGCGGCAGACACCTCGGTGGCAATCGCCGCCCTCGACGCCTCACACGCGGCGCACCATGAGTGCCGTACCGTGGTTCAGGAACTACGACCAGCACTCGCCGGTCATGCGGCCTTCGAGGTGTACGCAGTCCTCACGCGGCTCCCCCGGCCCCTCGCCGTGGATCCGTCCGACGCGG
>JAUNRP010000205.1:0-2266 GCA_030544165.1 bacterium | reverse complement strand
GCGGGCCGCGGGATGACCACGGACTCGTCGCCCGGGTCCAGCAGCATCAGCCCATCGCCCTGTTCGGCCGCGGCCTGCGCCGCCTGCGAGCCGTACATGAGCACCGGCCGCGCCTTCGGGTTCCACTCCAGGAGGCCCGCCATGGTGGTGAAGGCGGGCATCGCATGGCGCCCGTCTGGCAGTTCCATCAGGATCGACGGCGGCGCCTCGCACGACTCGTCGTCCTCCGCGTGGGGGTTCATGGGGTCCTTCGGGGCCGCGTGGGGCAGCACGGGGACCATCACCCGCCCGTCCACGAGCGCCCGCACCACCGCCGGGATCCGCTCCGGGGGCTCCACGGCCTTGGCGCGGGTGAAGGCCTCGGGGCGGGAGCCGTCGTCGTTGGGGAAGTGGGACGCCCTGAGGGTCTTGAGCTTCTTGACCACCGGCGCCGCTTCCGGGAGGGGGGCCGCCACCTCCGGCGGGATGGAGGGCTGGCGGCCGCCACCTGACGCCTCAGCCACCTGCCACCTCGAGCGCCTCCTCGAGCGTGAACTGCCCGGCGTACAGGGCCTTGCCCACGATCGCGCCCTCCACGCCGATCCCGGTGAGGGAGGCGATGGCGCGGATGTCCTCCAGGGTGGAGACGCCTCCGGAGGCCACCACGGGGCGATCGGTGCGCGCGCACACCTCGCGCAGCAGGTCCAGGTTCGGGCCCTTCAGCGTGCCGTCCTTGGTCACGTCCGTGACCACGTAGCGGGCGCACCCGTCCTCATCGAGGCGGGCGAGCACGTCCCACAGGTCCCCGCCCTCGCGGGTCCACCCGCGGGCGGCGAGCGTGGTTCCCCGCACATCGAGCCCCCCGGCGATCTTCTCCCCCCACTCCCCGATCGCCCGGCGGGTCCACTCCGGGTCCTCGAGCGCGGCGGTGCCGAGGTTCACCCGCGTGGCGCCGGATTCCAAAGCCCGGCGGAGGGACTCGTCGTCCCGGATGCCGCCGGAGAGCTCCACCTTCACGTCCAGCTCCCGCACGATCCCGGCCAGGAGCTCGGCGTTGGAGCCGCGGCCGAACGCGGCGTCCAGGTCCACGAGGTGGATCCACTCGGCGCCGGCGTCCACCCACGCCTGGGCGGCCTCCAGCGGATCGCCGTAGCCGGTCTCGGTGCCGGCGGCGCCCTGGACGAGCCGGACGGCCTGACCGTCCGCCACATCCACGGCGGGAAGCAGTTCGAGTGCCATGTTTCTCCTTCTGCCCGGACGCTAGAGCGTGCCGAGCCAGTTCTCGAGCAGGTGGGAGCCCGCGTCGCCGGACTTCTCGGGGTGGAACTGGGTGGCGGTGAGCGCACCGTTCTCCACGGCGGCAACAAAGTCCACCCCGTGGGTGGCCCACGTGACCTGCGGCGGCGTGGTGGGACCCACCATGCCCTCGGCCGGATCGGCCAGGACGCCGTAGGAGTGGACGAAGTAGAACCGCTCCCGCTCCACGCCGTCGAAGATGGGAGAGCCAGCGGGTGGGCGCACCTCGGACCAGCCCATGTGCGGCACCACCGGGGCCTCGAGCCGCACCACGGAGCCCGGCCACTGACCGAGCCCGCGGGCGGAGGTGCCGTGCTCGGTGCCCTCCTCGAACATCACCTGGAGGCCCACGCAGATGCCGAGCACGGGGCGGCCTCCGGAGAGGCGGCGGTCGATGAGGTATGGCCCGCGGACCGCCTCCAGGCCCTCCATCACCGAGGCGAACGCGCCCACGCCGGGCACCACGAGTCCGTCCGCGGCGAGCACCGCGTCCGGATCGGCGGTGAGTTCCACGGACGCGCCCACGCGCTCGAGCGCGCGCACGGCGGAGCGGACGTTGCCCGATCCGTAGTCGAGCACCACGATGTTGGCGGACACGTCTCCTGCTACTCCTCGGGACTCTCGGCAGAGGCCGCCGCGCCGCCCCTACCCCGGCGTCCCCGGCGCTGCATCCCGCGGGCGATCATTCGCGCCGCCTCGGCCTTGCTCAGGGAACCGGACTCGATCGCACCAGGAACGTCCGCGAGCCTAGACTCCCCAATGGCCAGGTCCTCGATCACGGCGTCCAGCCCGCCGAGCACCAGGCCCGGGGAGATCTCCTCCCCCAAGTCAGCCCCCGTCACGCGCCACGCCGAGATCTCTCCCTCCAGCGAGACGTCTCCGCCCTCGGAGACGAGCCGCGAAACCAACAACACCACGTCGATCCGCGTGTGGATCGAGATCGCCTTGGCGAGCGCCACCGCCTCCTTGGGCGGCTCCCCCGTGAGCTTCT
>JAUNRP010000204.1:3518-3978 GCA_030544165.1 bacterium | reverse complement strand
CATCTCGGCGGCACCCAGTTCTGGCGCGCGATACAACATGGTCACCTCCCCGAAGTGCGTTAGGTGATCTATTTATATCGCTCATGGTGATCGATAACAATGTCTAATCGATCACAGGGTCCGGGCTGACAGTGCACGAACCGGCTCCGAATCGGCGCCCAAGTTGCAGTGGCGATCATCCTCCGACCTGCTCTGTGCGCCCACCAGGTGCCCAACCTCCTCGGTCTCAAGCACCGCACCGGCCCGGCTTCCACGCGCTGCCCCACCACAGGGTCCTGTTTTTGCCGAATTTGTGAGAGGTCGGGGGCCTGGAGGGGCACCTCTCACAAAGTCGGCAGAAATCCTGATGCCAATGAGACTGGGGGCAACCATTGTGACGCGTGGGGTGGCGGGTTTTTTTGTTGGGGGGCCCCCCCCGCGGGCCCCCCCGAATCCGAAGCCGAATCCGGGGTCGAAGTCG
>JAUNRP010000204.1:0-3508 GCA_030544165.1 bacterium | reverse complement strand
GGTGGCAACCAGTGTGACGCGTGGGGTGCCGAATTTGTGAGAGGTGGGGCCTCGCAGGGGTCACCTCTCACAAAATCGGCAAAACTGCAGCGGGATCGGCGGCCTCGCGGCGCGCGAGCCACTTCGCAGCTGGCCACACCACCTACCGCAGGAACAGCTTCCTCAGCCGCATCGTGGTGAACCACAGCCCAAGGCCCACCATCACCAGGAAGTATCCCGCGTGGGCCAGCGTGGACCAGTCGAAGTGCCCCACCGCCAACTGCCGCATCAGCTCGATCCCGTGCCACAGCGGCATCGCCATCACCACGCCCTGCAGCGCGCCCGGCAGCACCTCGATCGGGAACAGCGTGCCGGAGAGCATGAACATCGGCAGCATCACGAAGTTGATGAGATCCATCTGCTGGAACGTCTTCATGAAGCTGGTGATGCCCATCCCGAACGACGCGAACCCGAACGCCACCAGCACCGCCGCCGGGATCATCAACAACGGCGTCACGCCAGAAACGATCCCCAGCCCGTACAGCACGCCCATGAACCCCAGCGAGTACAGGAATCCACGGAACAGCGCCATGAAGATCTCGCCGATCGCCACGTCCATCGGCCCCAGCGAGGTCTGCACCATCGCCTGGTACAGCTTGGCGAACCGCATCTTGAAGAACACGTTCCACGTGGAGTCGTAGATCGCCCCGTTCATCGCCGAACTCGCCAGCAGCGCCGGCGCAATGAACTGGATGTACGGCACCTCCGCGCCACCCGGCCCGGTCACGGTCCCGATCATCCCGCCCAGCCCGTACCCCATCGCGAACAGGTACAGCAGCGGCTCGAAGAACCCCGAGACGATGATGATCCAGTTCTGCGTCAGAATCACCTTGAACCCGCGCTCGATCACCGCCCGCGCGTTCCCCGAGTAGTCCCCCGGGAACGGCCGCGGCCGCTCCAGCCGCTTCACGATCTCCGGCATGGGTGCAGGCCCCATTCCCCCCGACGGCGCCACTTCCGTCACGTTTCCACCTCGCCCTGCGCGGGGCTCGTCTGCCGTCACTCGGACAACCTCCTCCGGTACACCCGGCACGCCAGCACCAGCCCCACGGCGGCGAGCCCCACGAGCACCACCAGGTGCACCGCGAACCGCCACGACTCCACCTCATGCCCGTACGTGGCCGCCCGCGAGAGCTCGGTCCCGTGCCAGATGGGCGAGATCCACCCGATCCACTGCAGGTACCCCGGCATGTTCGTCAAGGGAAAGAACGTGCCCGCGAACAGGAACATCGGCATCACCACGAACCGCTGGATCGCGGAGAACTGGAAGCCCTCGTCCTTGAGCGTGGCCGCGTACGCCTGCAACGGCGCCCCGAACGCCATCCCCGTCAGCGTGGCGATCGGCACCAACAGCCAGGACCACCCACTCGCCAGCGCCCCGAACAACCCCAGCAGCCCCAAAGCGAACAGCGACTGCACCACCAGGCGCACCATGGTCACCAGGTGGTGCCCCACCGCGATCTGGCCGCCCGTGAGCGGAGCCGCCGCCGGTCCGAAGTAGAGGCGGTGCCACTTGAACCCGCCCATCACGGGGTAGGTCATCTCCCCCGCCGCGGTGGTCACGGCACCGGAGACCACCAGCGCCGGCGCCACGAACATCAGGTAGTTCACGCCGTCCACGGACTCCGTGTTGGCGTCCACCAGCGCGCCGAGTGCGAGCCCCATTGCCACGAGGTAGAGGAACACCTGGCCGAGATCGTAGAACAGCACGCTCACGATGTAGGAGCGGAGCTGGCGCACCATGTGCTCGGCGAAGTAGAACCACCCGAACCTCCGCGCCCGCGCCGCCTGCTCGATCGGGCCCACGGGCACGCCCGTGTATACGGCGCCCGCGTCGTCGGCGAGAACGTGCACCCCACCGCCGCCGGACGTACCAGCCTGCCCCCCGACGGCGGGTGGCTCGGTACCAGCGATACCGGACGTACCAGCCCGTCCCCCGACGGCGGGTGGTTCAGTACCAGCCGCGCCGGACGTGCCAGCCCGGGTTGCGCCGTCGTCAGTCAACGAGACTCCTCCCGGTGAGCCGGCGGAACACGTCCTCCAGCGAGGAGCGGCGCACCAGCGAGGTGCGCGGGGAGAGGCCGCGGGCGGTGACCTCCTCGAGGGCGGCCTCGCCGGAGTCCGCGTAGATGAGGATGCGGTCCGGGAGGACCTCCTGGCGCTCCCCCACGCCCTCGAGCCGGGCCACGGCCTCGGCGTTCCCGGAGGCGCCGAACCGGACCTCGAGCACCTCGCGCGTGGAGTACTCGCGGATGAGGGCCGCGGGTGAGCCCTCGGCCATGATGCGGCCCTTGTCGATCACGATGAGGCGGTCGCAGAGCTGTTCGGCCTCGTCCATGAAGTGGGTGGTGACGATCAGGGTGACGCCCTCCTCCTTGAGCCGGAAGAGCCGGTCCCAGAGGATGTGGCGGGCTTGCGGATCGAGGCCGGTGGTGGGCTCGTCCAGGAGGAGCACCTTGGGCTCGTTGACCAGGCCGCGCGCGATGGTGAGGCGGCGCTTCATGCCGCCGGAGAGTTCGGAGACCTTGGCCTTGGCCTTCTCGGTGAGCTGGGCGAACTGGAGGAGCTCGTCCGCCTTGGGCCGCAGCCAGTGGTAGGGCAGGCCGAAGTAGCGGCCGTAGATGACGATGTTCTCCTTGACGCGGAGCTCCTCGTCCAGGTTGTCCTGCTGCGGGACCACGCCGAGGTGGGCGCGCACCTCAGGGCCGTTCTTCTCCGGATCCAGGCCGGCCACGGTGAGGGTGCCGCCCGTGCGCATGAGGGTGCCGCCGATCATCCGCATGGTGGTGGACTTCCCGGCGCCGTTGGGGCCGAGCAGCCCGAAGGACTCCCCTGGCTGCACCTCGAACGAGATGCCGTCCACGGCGCGGACCTCCCCGTACGTCTTCACGAGATCGCGGGCGATGATGATGGGCTCTGGCACGGGGGCAACGCTAGAGCACGGGACCCCCATGATTAAACAGGTTTGCCTGCGGCGCCCATCGCGGTCCGATGCAGGGCCGATTCTGGGCCGAGCCCGGCCACTCGTGATCGAATGGAGGGGTGAGCCCCCAGCATCCCCCCACACCCACCGAAGAGCACGACCGCCTCGCGCAGGCCGACTACCCCACGGACCCCTGGCGGCTGTGGGGACCCTACGTGGCCGGGCGCCAGTGGGGCACGGTGCGCGAGGACTACTCCGACGACGGGGACGCCTGGTCCTCCTTCCCGTTCGACCACGCCCACCTGCGCGCCTACCGCTGGGGCGAGGACGGGATCGCCGGTCTCTGCGACCGCCACGGGTTCCTCCACCTCACGCTCGCCCTGTGGAACCGGAAGGACGACCGGCTCAAGGAGCGGCTCTTCGGCCTGGGGAACGGCGAGGGCAACCACGGCGAGGACGCCAAGGAGGTGTGGTGGCCGCTGGACGCCACGCCCACCCACTCCTGGTCCCAGTACCTCTACCGCTACCCGCAGATGGCCTTCCCCT
>JAUNRP010000203.1 GCA_030544165.1 bacterium | reverse complement strand
GCATGACAGAATCGGAGCCATGGCCTCCGCAAAGTCGCTGATCTCCCCGCCGCTCACCGACTACCTCGGGGCGCCCTGGCAGTCCCGGATCATTCCGGTGACCCCCTCCATCCAGGCGCCCGGTGCAGACCGCGCGGTGATCGTGCACCACGCGGACCACCTCACCCGCTCGGATGGCGGGCCCCTCCCCCGCGCCGCCCTCTTCCTGCCCGGTCTCGGTGACTCGTTCTTCCAGACGGAGCACGCCCAGCAGTGGATCGATGCCGGCATCGAGTTCTACGGCCTGGACATGCGCGCCCAGGGCCGCGCCGCCGCGCACCTCACGGGCGGGCCGGAGCGCATCTACGACCACCGCCTGCGCTACCAGGAGATCTCCGCGGCGATGCTGTGGCTGCACGAGCTCGGCCATGAGCACGTCACCCTGATCGGCCACTCCACCGGCGGGCTCGAGGCGGCGATCTATGCGGCCGACCACCCCATCAACGACCTCGAGTACACGGACCCGGACGTCCTGATCCTCAACTCCCCGTGGATGGAGATGACCCAGCCGCTCCCCGTGCGGATCGCGGGCAGCCTCCTCGCCGCCGCGCTCTCCCGGGTGGCGCCCCACGCCACGATCTCCACGCTCTCCGGCTACTACGTGAAGTGGCTCCACGAGGACTTCGGCGGGGAGTGGAGCTTCGATCCGGCGCACAAGCCGGTGGACCCGTTCCCGGTCCGGGCCGGCATGCTGAACTCCGTGCGCCACATGCAGGCGCGGCTCCGCTCCGGCCTGCACATCACGCAACCGGTCCTGCTGGCGTGTTCCACCGGGTTCGGCAGCGGAACGGAGCCACACTCCCCGGACTTCGAGAACACCGACGTCATCCTCAACCCCGCCCAGATGCTCGAACTCGCCCCCCAGCTCGGCGAGCACGTCACCATCCAGGAGTTCGAGGGCGGGGTGCACGATCTCGCGTGCTCCCGCGAGCCCGTCCGCACCGAGTACACACGCGCCGCGATCGCATTCTCCCTCGCCAACTAGGGCGGAACGTGCCGCGCGTCATCCACACCGCCCAGGCCCTGGTGGACATGGTGGTCCAGGTCCCCTCCCTGCCGCGCCGTGGTGGCAACGTCATGGCCCCGCCTGCCACCTCCTACGCGGGTGGAGCCGTCAACATCCTGTTGGCTGCCGCCCGCTCCGGTGCCGAGGCCGTCCACGCGGGCGCGATCGGCACCGGACCCAACGGTGACCTGATCCGTGAGGCCCTGGAGGCCGAGGGGGTCGCCTGTTCCGCGCCACCCGTCCAGGGCGTGGACACGGCCGTGTGCGTGGTCCTCGTGGAGCCGACGGCGGAGCGCACCTTTGTGACCACCATGGCGGCTGAGCGTAGGGTCACGTTCGAGTCCCTCTCGACGGCGGACCCCCAGCCGGGCGATCTCGTCTGCGTCTCGGGATACTCCCTGTTCGAGCCCACCCGGGATCCCCTGGTCCGCTGGCTCGAGTCCCTCCCCGACGGCGTGGTGGTGGTCCTCGATCCAGGAGCTCCGTTCGCATCGATGCCGCAGGAGCTCCGGGAGAGGGTCCTCGCCGTCACGGACGTGTGGACCTCGAACGCAGAGGAGGCCGCCGAGCTCGCTGGCACGGACGATCTGGAGCACTCGATCGAGCGCGTGGCGGACCTGCTGGCCACCTCCGCCCACCAGGCTGTGGCCTCCCCGCGGATGCCGGGTACCGCCGTCGTGATCGTGCGGGACGGACCACGTGGATGCTGGGTGCGGGAGGAGTCGGCCACCACGTATATGCCGGGTTTTCCCCAGACACCCGTGGACACGAACGGTGCCGGGGATGCCCACACGGGTGCGCTCGTGGCCAGGCGGGCGCTCGGGGAGGATTGGCTCAGTTCGGCCCGGTGGGCCAATGCTGCCGCAGCGATCAAGGTCACCCGGAGGGGCCCCGCCACGGCTCCCACGGCCACCGAGGTGCAGCAATTCCTGGAGTCCACAAATGGTGGACGCACAAGGTAGTACAAAAGTTGGGACAAGTGCGCGAAAGTAGTTGCTGTGGCGGGCTGAAAGGCATACGATCCACAGGTGTGGAAGTCCACGGACCGCCACTGAACAACTGAAGATCTTGGCAACGTCCTCCCCCGGACTGATTGCCGTCGTCCCCAGGCCACTCTCCTCCCCAAACTGGGCCTCGGGACAGATCGGGCCTCGGCTCGCCTCGCGCGAGACGGGGCCCGATTGCTTGGGGAGCCGTGGTGGCGGGCCGGGGCTGGATACTTGCAGATCGCGTGCCCCCGATCGCCCGAGGAGGCCGCCTCTTCGCGTAGCCTTCAAGGGATGAGCAGGAACTCGCCCCGCAGGGAACGCGCCGTGGCGCTCCGGGCTGCTTCCGCGCTTGGCGCGCTCTCTCTCGCAGCCGTTGCAGGATGCTCGAACAGCACCGAGATCACGGTGGATGGCCTGCCCGTCACCAATGCGGAGACCTACATCCGGCAGGTGGACGGTCTGTGGCAGTCGCACCTCGGAAGCCAGTCTGTCCGTCCCTCCACGGATCCGGACTCCCGCTGCTTCTTCCTCGTGTATGACAACGTGGCCCTCAATTCCATCGTGTGCGGCCCGGTGTTCTGGTTGGGGGATCTGGAGACCACGTGGGACTACTATCCGCTCGAGACGGTCCTGAGTGGTGACGGCCGCACGCTCCAGGCGGTGGCTCGTGGAACGTTCATGCGCGACTACCCCATGTCCGAGGCCGACGACCTCTTCCGGTTCGACGATGCCAGCCCGGATCTCAGCGCCGCCCTCGAGGAGCCGGCCGCGCCCGAGGCCGAGGGCCCGGTGGTCCACGGCCTGGGCTTCCCGGAGGCGCGCCGCGTGACGTCCGAGTTCACCTTCCCGGAGCCGGTGGCGTTCCGTACCGACCCTCGTGACGAGACCGCAATCGCGACGGCCGATCCGGCCGATCCCACGCAGTGCGTCACCGTCACCCGCGCCATCTGGTCCTCCCATGCGGGTCAGGGTGCCGATGTCATCGCGGCTCCGGAGGGCCGCCAGTTCCTCACCCTCGACTCCGTCCCCGAGTGCCCCGAGTCCCCCTATCCGATGATCACGAACGTCGACCCCGCCGCGGCCATCCTCGCCTCCACCCAGTTGTCCATCGATGGGCGTGAGGTGGCGGCGCCGGGGTGGGACGGAACCGGAAGCTACCTGGTTCCCGCGGGTGAGCCCGCTGGTGCCACGGTCAACTCCACGCTCCATGGGGTCCCCGTGAGCCTCGACCTCCTCACCGGAGGTGCCGATACCCTCACTGCCGCATTCGCCGATGGCCCCCGCACTGGACTGGTGATGCCAGGAAGGAGCACCGAGGAGGCGATCGAAGAGAGGTGGGACCTGACCGCCACCGCCACCGGCGCCGAGTTCACCGACCCGGAGGAATACCCGGGGCAGGCGATCCTCTCCCCGTACCTCCCCCAGTTCGGCCCCGCACCCGATGGCGAGGAGTGGCTCGTGGTGGGCATCTCCGCCTCCTACGCGCTCATGGATGGAGAGGAGAACCTCGCGGTCACACGAGGTGGGGTTCAACTGAGTGCCGCCATCACGGGCTCGGGCCGGATGGTCCGCCTCGTGGAGCAGGTGGGACCGAGCCCCGAGCCGGGTTCTCGGTGGGTCACCGCGATCACCACAGTCCCCGCGGGCGCGGAGTCCGCTGAGTTGGTGCTCACTGCGCAACTGAGCGGTTGGACCGCAGCCGGGGAGGAGACCATCGCGATCCCCACGGTCACCACCTCCACCCCCGTCCAGCTCACCTTCTGAACCGCCGACGGCGGGACCTCACCCCACGCACTCACCCCACTTCCCGCTGCGCTGCTCTGAGGACGAAACCGCCGGCCAACAGTGCGGTGAGTGCGAGCACTCCCGTTCGGAGGACTCCTGACTCCACACCCGTCTCCGGAAGCCTGGGTTGCGCGGGAACCGACGGCTCCTCGGTGGGAGTTGGCGTGGGTTCGGGCGTCGGGGTCGCGCTGGCGGGCGGCTTTG
>JAUNRP010000202.1 GCA_030544165.1 bacterium | reverse complement strand
TCACCGGTGACTCCCACGTGATCGGTCCCGCCGGTGAGGGCCACGCCACCGCCGGCTGGTGGGAGGACGTGGTGGGCCCGGGCAAGGCCATCGATACCGAGAAGTGGTTCGTGGTCGCCCCCAACATCCTCGGCGGCTGCCACGGCACCACCGGCCCCTCCTCCCCCGCGGAGGACGGCGCCCCCTACGGCTCCCGGTTCCCCCACATCACCGCCCGGGACCAGGCATCGGCCGAGGCCCTGCTCGCGGACAAGCTCGGCATCAAGCGCTTCGCCATGGTGATCGGCTCCTCCATGGGCGGCCAGCGGGCGCTCGAATGGGCCATCCTGTTCCCCGAGAGGGTGGCCCGCCTCGCCGTCGTGGCCTCCAACGCGGCCACCACCGCCCGGCAGATCGCCCTGGCGCACACGCAACTCCTGGCGATCGAGACGGACCCCCACTTCAACGGGGGCGACTACTACGAGGCCCCCGCCGGGCAGGGTCCCGCGCGCGGCCTCGCGCTGGCCCGCCAGATCGCGCACATCTCGTACCGGGCTGACTTCGAACTCTCCGAACGCTTCGACCGCCTCCCCCAGCACGCGGAGGACCCGTTCGAGGGTGGGCGGTACGCCGTCGAGTCGTACCTGGACCACGCCGGGTGGAAGCTCGTCAAGCGCTTCGATGCCAACTCCTACCGCGTGATCACGCGGGCCATGATGACCCACGATGTGGGCCGGGACCGCGGCGGCGTGGAGGAGGCCCTCTCCCAGATCGAGGCGCGCGTGATGGTGCTCGGCGTGGACTCGGACGAGCTCTTCCTGCCCGAGGAACTGCAGCGCATCGTCCACGGCGCCCGCAACGCGGAGCGCCTGCGCTGGATCACCTCCCCCCACGGCCACGACGGCTTCCTCGTGGCGCACGATCAGGTCTCCGAGCACGTCCACCGCTTCCTCACCACCCCCGAGCGCGCCCGCCTCTGGACCTGAACCCCGATCCGCTCGCGGCGCGCGCCCGGGCGCGCGAGAATCGGAGCGTGAGCGAGACCCGCACCGAGACCGATATCCCTGATCAGGGCCCCATCGAGCTCGCGACCGACGACCCCAACGCCCCCATCCCCGCGGAGACCCCGGCAGAGCCCGCCGGCCCCATGGAACCGTACGGCCCCGTCACCGACGGCGGCTGGGTGCCGGACGTCCTCGGCCCCGGCTTCCAGCAGCGCACCCTCCCCCTCCTCGACGACGACGAGGGTCCCGTCGTGGCCACCTTGGTCCGCCATGTGCCGCCCGAGGATCCGGAGGCGCACCCGGACACGCCCACCACCATCACGTTCGTGGCCCTGTGGCTGCACGGCTGGAACGACTACTTCCACCAGCGCGAACTCGCCCGCACGGTGGCGCGCCTGGGCGGGGCGTTCTATGCCCTCGATCTGCGCAAGTACGGCCGGAGCCTGCGCGAGTGGCAGATGCACGGGTACGTGAACTCGCTCTCCGTGTATGACGAGGACCTCCACGAGGCCCTCGCCGTGATCCGCGAGGAGACCGGTGTGGGCACGGACCTCGTGTTGATGGGCCACTCCACTGGCGGTCTCACTGCCTCCCTGTGGGCGCACCGCCACCCCGGGGCGCTGCGGGCGCTCGTGCTGGACTCCCCGTGGCTGGAGCTGCAGGGCTCCACGGTCTTCCGGGCGCTCGGCACCCAGATCGTGGAGACTCTGACCCGGTTCGCCCCCACAGCCGCGATGCCCCTCCCGGAGGCGGGCTTCTACAACCGCATCCTGAATGGGTGGACCGAGGAGGATGGCGAACGCCCCGAGGGCACCGAGGGCGATCCCTTCTATGACGGCTGGCAGACCGACCCGCGCTGGCGCACCCAGCCCTCGTTCCCCATCCGGCCGGGCTGGCTGGCAGCGGTGCGCGCGGGCCACGGCCAGGTGGCGGGTGGGCTCGAGATCACCTGTCCGATCCTCGTGCTCTCCTCTGCCCGCACGAACTTCTCCACCAAGTGGGTGTCCGAGCTGCGCAGCGTTGACACCGTGCTGGATGTGGAGCAGATCGCCCAGCGCAGCCTCCGGCTCGGGCCGCTCGTGACGCTGGCGCGGTTCGAGGACGCGATCCACGACGTCTTCCTCTCACGCCGCACGGTCCGCGAGCGCGTGTACGCCGAGTTGGACCGCTGGTTCCGCGCCTACGTGCTGCGCGCCCCGGCACCTCCCACGGCCCCGACCCCCTGACCGACCCAGGGCCGCCTCCGCGCCGCACCCGCTCCACCCGCCCGCGGGGTGCGCCTGCTCCTCCCGCTCAAGCCACCCTGGCCACGGGCCGCGCCCGCTCCTGCCGCCCGCACGAGCTTGCCCAAGCGCCACGCCCGCTCCACCCATCTACGCGGTCCGGCCCTGCCCCACACCGGCGATCGTGCGGATCCGGCGCGAGATTCTTTAGCACCCGAAGCGACGCACCTCTCTGACCTGCAGTTTTGGAAATCGTCCGGTGCGGGCTGCCGCCGGATTTGCACGATCAGCCGTCGAGGGGTGTCCGGCTCTTCACTGTGACTTCACGCGCCGCATCGGGCTACTCCCGCCCGCACGACCTCCTCACCGCCGCCGAACTTGCGGATATGGACCGCCTTCAGCAGCCCCATTCGGCACCCCAGGCCCCTGACCTGCAGCTTTTCCAGAGACGCTCAGCGGCGCTCGGTCCACATTCGCAAGTTCGCCTGGCTCCTCCCGCCCACGCCACCCGCTCACGCGCCCCGTCCGCCCTCGCCCCCCGCGCCGCACCCACGCCACCCATTCCCGCGGCCAGGTCCTCCTTCACCCCGACGATCGTGCGGATCCGGCGCGAGATTCCTGGGCACCCGTAGCGACGCACCTCCCTGACCTGCAGTTTTGGAAATCGGTCGCTGCGGGCTGCCGCCGGATTTGCACGATCAGCCGTAGAGGGGTGTCCCGCCCTGTCACTGTGACCTAACCCGGCTCACCTGGTGCGGCAGTCACGGCGGCGCCTCACGAACTTGAAAATCTGGACAGGCAAGGCGACGACTCAGTAAGGCACCGGGCCCCTGACCTGCAGGTTCTTCAAACGGCCCAAATTCGGGCTGTCCACATTTCCAAGTTCGCGTGGCAGCGGGGGTGGAAACGCGCCCGGAACAGGCTGGTGGGGTGGAAACGAGCCAAAGTCATCCTGGCGGGGCGGAAATGAGGCTGGGACAGCCTGGCGGTGTTCGGGAACGGGCCTGGAACAGCGCGCTAGCGGGCGCTAGCACGTCAGGAGGACTGACCGAGCTCCTCGATCGCCTCGCCGAGGGTGGGGCCCTCGTCCGTCAGGCGCCAGACGCGCCAGCCCTCCACCTCGTGGCGGCGGGAAGCAGCCTCCGCCGCGGCCGAGGGATCCGCGAAACGGCGCCCGTCCTCGAGTTCGATCAGGCCTCCCCTGCGCAGAGTCGCGGTGGTGCGGATTCCCTTGCGGAGCTGGAGCCAGACCAGTTCGGTCTCTCCGCCGATTTCACGTGCGAGCGCAGCGAGGCCCACGTGGGGGGTGATCCCCTCCTCGAAGCCATCCGGCGCGGGGGCTGGCGTGGACTCGGACTCCGGGGTGGGTTCCGGAGTGGGCTCTGGGTCCACCGGCTCATCGGGAGTGACGTGGCGGCGCCGCGCCAAGGCACGCAGCACGTCCTTGAGCTGGCGGGCGCGGTGCAGCTGGCCGCTGAGGTCGCGTCCGGTGGCGCGATGGTGCAGGTCGCACTCGATCTCCTTGACCCAGAACCCGCCGGTGAGCGCGTCGATGGTCAGGGAGGTCTCCACGCCCCAGCCCGGCGCCAGCGGCTGGCAGGCGTCCCAGGTCTCCCGGGTGATGCAGCGGGTGCCGGACAGCGGCTGGGTGGGCTCCCACCCGGTGGCGCGCTGGATCCCGGAACGGGCGGTGCGCACCACGATGCCCATGCCGCCTGCGCCCTCCTGCGGGGGCAGCAGGGCGATGGCCATGTCCACGCCGTCGCCCAGCACCGCCTCGACCAGGGGCTGCGCAGCGGTCGCGCTGTCCTGCATGTCGGCGTC
>JAUNRP010000201.1 GCA_030544165.1 bacterium | reverse complement strand
GAGCCATTCGAGGGGGACGTAGGGCATCAGATTCCCCTTCCGAGCGAGGTGGTGCCGAACTGGGAGGAGAAGCGGATATCCCCCTCCACGATGTCGTGCATGTCCGGGATTCCGTGGCGCAGCATCAGGGTGCGCTCGAGGCCCATGCCGAACGCGAAGCCGGAGTAGACCTCCGGATCGATCCCGCAGGCCGTGAGCACATTGGGGTTGACCATGCCGCAGCCACCCCACTCGATCCAGCCCGCCCCGCCCTTCTTCTGGGGGAACCACAGGTCCATCTCCGCGGAGGGCTCGGTGAACGGGAAGAAGCTCGGGCGCAGGCGCGTGGTGGCCTCGGGGCCAAACATCGCCTTCGCGAAGTGGTCCAGGGTGCCCTTCAGGTGGGCCATCGTGATGCCCTTGTCCACCGCGAGCCCCTCCACCTGGTGGAAGACCGGGGTGTGGGAGGCATCGAGCGCGTCCGTGCGGAACACCTTTCCGGGGCAGGCGATGTAGACCGGCAGGTCCCGCTCGAGGAGCGTGCGCGCCTGGACCGGGCTGGTGTGGGTGCGCAGCACGAGGTGGTTGCTCTCCCCGTCCTCCACGAAGAACGTGTCCTGCATCTGTCGGGCCGGGTGGTCCGGTCCGAAGTTGAGCGCATCGAAGTTGAACCACTCGTGCTCGAGCTCCGGGCCCTCCGCGATCTCCCACCCCATGGAGACGAACAGGTCCGAGATGTCATCGATCAGGGTGGAGAGGGGGTGGCGGGAGCCGTAGGGGATGCGGTTTGCGGGAACCGTGACGTCCACCCTCTCCTCGCGGAGCATCTGCTCGGCGGCCTCCGCCTCGAGCTCGCCCTGGCGGGCGGCGATGGCCTGCTGGAGGCGGCCGCGGGCCTGCCCGAGCAGCTTGCCGGCGGCGGCCTTCTCCTCCTTGGCGAGCTTGCCGATCCCGCGGTTGGCGAGCGTGAGCGGTGCCGAGTCCCCGGTGTGCGCGAGGCGCGCGTCCTTGAGCTCGGCCAGCGAGGTGGCGCCCGCGAATGCCGCCAGCGCCTGCTCCGTGGCGGCGCTGACTGCCGCCTCGTCGAGCGGTGAGATGTCCCCAGACATGTCTGCCTTTCCTTGGTGCCCCGGACAGTCTAGTCAGAGCCGGACGAGCGATTTCCGGCAGCGTCCGCGCGCGGGGGCGGGCGTGTCCTGCGTCACACTGCTACGTTCTTCGGTATGCGCGTATCTGACATTCTCCGGTCCAAGGGGAACGAGGTCGTGACCTTGCCCCCCACCGCCACCATCGAGCAGTTGCTCACCACCCTCGCGGACCACGGCATCGGTGCCGTGGTCATCCTGGACGACGACGGCTCCCTCGTTGGCATCGTCTCCGAGCGTGACGTTGTGCGAGCCGCCCGTGGTCACCTGGAGCGCGAGGCTCCCCTGTCCTCGATCATGACCACGCAGGTGTTCACCTGCACCGCGGATGACGAGGTGGAGAACCTCGCGCGCGAGATGACCGAGCGCCGGATCCGTCACCTCCCGGTGGTGGACGATGACGGGCTCGCCGCGATCGTCTCGATCGGGGACATGGTGAAGGCCCGCCTCTCGGAGCTGCAGTCCGAGCGCGACCAGCTCAGCGACTACATTCAGCAGTAGCCGTGCGGGTTGTCTGCTGTGGGCTGACCACCCTGGACCTCACCTACGTGGTGGATGAGATGCCGCGCGCCGATCAGAAGGTCACGGCGCGCAGCATCAGGACCGAGGTGGGCGGCCCGGCCGCGAACGCCGCGCGTACCGCCCTGGCGCTCGGGGCGGAGGTACGACTGGTCACGGCGCTGGGCAGTTCGCCGTTCGCCGATCTCGCGCGGCAGGGGCTGGAGGGGATCGAGGTGGAGGACCTCGCCGCCTCCGAGTTCGAGGTGCCCATCTCCTCGGTGGTGGTGGACTCCCAGGGCCAGCGCCAGGTGGTCTCTCGAAATGCGGCCGGACTCACCCGCACCACGCCGCCGCGGTCGGTCCGGGGTGCCGACGCGGTCCTCGTTGATGGGCACCTCATGGAGGCACAGATTCGGGTGGCGAGGGAGGCCCAGCGGTACGGCGTCACCGTCCTGTTCGACGGGGGCTCCTACAAGCCCGGGACCGAGGACCTGGCGTCCCTCGTGGACATCGCCGCGGTCTCTGCGGACTTCACCTTCCCCCGGGGCGGAGATACGCTGCGCCGGCTCCTCGACCTCGGCGCCGACCTCGCCCTCCAGACCCGCGGCGCCCGGCCGATCGTGGTGGAGAGTGTGCGCGGGAGGAAGTGGGTGCCCGTCCCCCAGGTGGAGGTGGTGGACACCCTCGGCGCGGGCGACGTGTTCCACGGCGCTCTCACTGTGGCCTTCGCGCGGGGGGACCGCCCCCTGGACGCGGTCGAGTTCGCCAGCGGGATCGCCGCGCGCTCGGTCCAGGCCCCGGGTGCCCTCGGCTGGGCCGCCAGTCCGTGAGCGCAGGGGGCCACACGCCCTCCGAGCATCACGATTCGCCCCGGAAGGACGGTTTGGTGACCGATCGTGCGAATCCGGCGAACGAATCGGACCGGACCTCGGGGCTGGGTTTACGTTTCCGCAGGTCAGAGTCCTACGCGTGCGAAAGCGGGACCAATGGGGCCGCCAGATCCGCACGATCGGCTCACAAGTGTGTGACGCATGTGCTTCATGAGGCCAGTGGGGCAGCAATGACGACAGCGCTCTGACAGGCCCGGCTGTGAGACGCACATTCGCTCTCAGGTGGGGCCTCGCGCTAGGTCTGGGCCTCGGCGCTGCGGTAGAGGCACACCGCGGCGGCGGCGGCCACGTTGAGGGACTCGGCCGCGCCGTAGAGCGGGATCGCCACGAGCTCGTCGCAGAGTTCGCGCTCCGCATCGGAAAGGCCGTGGGCCTCGTTGCCGAACACCCACGCCGTGGGCCTACCCGCCTCGAAACCGCCGCCGAACAGCGAGACGGACGATCCGCCGTCGGCGCCAACAATGGTGAGCCCGGCGGAACGTGCGGCGGAAACGGCGCCCTGGAACTCCACCCCGGTCACGATCGGCAGGTGGAAGAGCGAGCCGGCCGTGGCGCGGACCACCTTGGGGGAGGTGATCTCCACGCCCCCGCGGCAGACCACCACGGCGTCTGCGCCGGCGGCGTCGGCGATCCGGATGAGCGTGCCGGCGTTGCCGGGATCGGAGACGGAGGGCAGGACCATCACGAGCCGCGCGCCGTCCAGCACCGAGAGGGGGGCGGGTACCAGGAGGCTCGCCACGGCGAGGATCCCCTGGGAGTCCGCGGACATCGCGGCTGCCACCTCCTCGCTCACCTCGTGCGCGTAGAGGCCCGCGCCCCGTGCCTCCTCGAGGAATCGGCCCTGGGAGGAGGTGGCGTACACGTCCCGCACCAGCTCCGGGCGGTGGCGGATCAGCTCCCGCACCGCCTGCGGCCCCTCCACCAGGAACTGGCCGTGCCGGGAACGCGCCGAGCGCCCGGAGAGTCCTGCCACCCTCCGCACGCGGTCGCTGCGTGGGTTGGTGAGGATCTCCGGGCGCTCGGTCACGGGCGGGTCAGGCCGCGGGGGCGTTGACGTCCTTCGGCAGGGCGTTCTTGGCAGCCTCCACGAGCTTGGAGAACGCGGGGGCGTCGTTCACGGCGAGATCGGCCATCATGCGGCGGTCCACCTCGATTCCCGCGAGCTTGAGGCCCTGGATGAACCGGTTGTAGGTCATGCCCTCCGTGCGCACTGCGGCGTTGATGCGCTGGATCCAGAGTCGGCGGAAATCGCCCTTCTTGTCCTTGCGGTGGTCGTAGCTGTAGACGAACGAGTGGGTGACCTGCTCCTTCGCCTTGCGGTAGAGGCGCGAGCGCTGGCCGCGGTATCCCGAGGCCTGGTCGAGGACTGTACGGCGCTTCTTCTGGGCGTTCACTGCCCGCTTGACGCGTGCCATGGTGTTTCTCCTTGAGTGTTTCTAGTGATCCGGGGACGGCAATTACATGCCGAGCATCTTCTTGACGGACTTGACGTCCGCGGGCGCGAGCTCCTTGTCACCCGAGAGGC
>JAUNRP010000200.1:2200-4062 GCA_030544165.1 bacterium | reverse complement strand
GGCTACGAGGGCGAGAAGATGAGCAAGTCGCTCGGCAACCTGGTGTTCGTCTCGAAGCTGCGCGAGCAGGAGGACCCCGCCGTGATCCGGCTCGCGCTGGCCACCCTTCCCTGGGCGGAGGACGCCGAGTGGGAGGACGCGCTGCTGGCCCAGGCCCGCGAGCGGCTCGCCACGTGGCGGGCGGCAGCGGAGGTGGCGGGCCACTCCGCCTCGCTCGCCGCGGCGATGGTGGAGCGCCTCGCGGACGGCCTGGACGTGCCCGGTGCGATCGAGATCGTGGACGAGTGGGCGGACGCGAAGCTCAGCGCCGGGCCCTCCGGCGATCCGGCGCGCGGTGGGGACCAGGCGGCCCGGGACGCCGTGGACGCCCTCCTCGGGATCCGGCTCTGAGCTACTTGCCGTGGCGGCGCAGGTAGCGCTCGAACTCCGCGGCGATCGCGTCACCCGTGGCCTCGGCCGATTCGGCCGCGTCCCGCGAGGACTCGAGCTGCGCCACGTAGCCCTCGATCTCCGGGTTGTCCGAGGTGAGCTCGGTGACGGCGGACTCCCACCGCTCCGAGTCCTCCTGGAGCTCCGGGAGGTCCACCTGCACCCCCATGTAGGCGGTGAGGGCCGCGATCAGGGCCGCGGTGGCCTTGGGGCTCGGCATCTCGGAGACGTAGTGGGGGACGGAGACCCACAGCGAGACCGCGTCGTACCCGGCGATCCCGGCCAGGGCGTCGAACACGCCCACGATCCCCGTGGGGCCCTCGTACTCGGACTCGGGCAGGTTCAGGCGCTGCCGCACCTCGGGGGAGTGGGAGGTGGCGCTGGTGGGGAGTGCGCGGGTGTGGGGCACGTCCGCGAGGAGTGCCCCGAGCGTGTAGATCTCCGTGACCCCGTAGGAGTCCGCTACCTCGAGGAGCTCGGCCACGAAGGACCGCCACTTGAGGCTCGGCTCGATCGAGTGCATGAGGAGGACCGGCCGCCCGCCGGGAAGGACGCCGAAGAGGACCTCGGTGCCGGGCCACGTGATGGTCCGCACCCCCTGCTCGTCACGCGAGACGATCGGCCGGTTCACCTGGAGGTCGTAGTACGGCTCGCCCTCGAGGACGTCCACCACATCGGCGTCCCACTCGTCCGCGAGGAGGTCCACCGCCGTGGTGGCGGCGCTTCCCGCGTCATTCCAGCCCTCGAACGCCACCACCAGGATGGGGGGCAGTTCGCGATCACTCGTGCTCATCGCCCCAGCCTACGTCCCGATAGCCTTGGAGGGTGACCAGCCACCTTCGCGCCATCCTGTGGGACCTCGACGGCACCCTGATCGATTCCGAGCCGTACTGGATGAGGACCGAGACCGAGCTCGTGGCCGAACACGGGGGCGAGTGGACCCTGGAGGACGCCGCGGCGTGCATCGGCAACTCCCTGGCCGTCACGGCCGAGCGGATGGCCGCCAAGGGCGTCCCCCTGGCCCCCGAGGCGATCGTCGGCGAGCTCTTCTCGCGTATGGACCACCTCATCCGGACCTCGGGACTGCCGTGGAAGCCCGGCGCTCGGGAGCTCCTCGAGGAGGCGCGGGACGCCGGGATACCGCAGGCGCTGGTCACCATGAGCTACGGCCCCTACGTGCAGGCGGCTGTCGAGTCCGTGCCGGACGGCGTGTTCGCGGCCGTGCGGATGGGTGACTCGGTGGAGCGGCCGAAGCCCGCCCCGGACATCTACCTGGCCGCCACCGCAGACCTTGGCCTGCACCCCTCCGAGTGCCTGGCCCTGGAGGACTCCGGCCCGGGGGCGCAGGCAATCCTGGCCGCGGGCGTGACCCCGGTGGTGGTCCCCGGGGAGGGGGACGTGCCCGTGCTCGCGGGCACCCTGCGCTGGCCCAC
>JAUNRP010000200.1:0-2100 GCA_030544165.1 bacterium | reverse complement strand
TGGTCCCCGGGGAGGGGGACGTGCCCGTGCTCGCGGGCACCCTGCGCTGGCCCACGCTCGAGGGCGTGGACCTGGCGGCGCTCCGCGTGGCCCACGAGGCCTACCAGGCGGGCGTCACCGCGGGCCGGGCTCGCTGACCTCGCCCACTCCCGCCGCCCCGCCCCGCGCGCTGAGGAGTGCCGCCACCTTCTCCGCGGGCAGCTCCGGCGGCGTCCCTCCGAACGCGGGACACAGGGCCTGGAACGAGCACCACGGGCACAAGGGAGAGCGGCGCGGCTCGAACACCCCGCTGCGCGCCGCGGCCTCGATCCGCGCCCACAGCTCGGTGACCTCCCGCTCCGTCTCCTCCAGCTCGAACTGCGTGGGATCGAGCGTGAGGGTGCGCCCGTCCCCGAGGTAGATGAGCTGGAGTCGCGCTGGGATGGCGCCCTCGAGGCGCCAGATCATGAGGGCGTAGAACCGCATCTGGAAGAGCGCCTCCGCTGCGAACCGCGGCGAGGGGGCCTTCCCCGTCTTGTAGTCCACCACCCGGACCGCGCCGTTGGGGGCCACGTCCACCCGATCGATGAAGCCCCGCAGCAGCAGGCCGTCCCCGATCTCCACCTCCACGAACCGCTCGCGGGCCGCGGGCTCGAGCCGGCGCGGGTTCTCCATCCGGAAGTAGTTGGCCACGAGCGCGCGGGCCTGCGTGAGCCAGGTGGCGAGTTCCTCCTGGCTCGAGAACATGGTGAGGTGCTCCGGCTCCTTGGACAGGAGCGCGGCCCACTGCGGATCCACCAGCCGCTCCGCCACCTCCTGGGAGCGCTCGGAGGCCGGCAGATCGAACAGCCGCTCGAGGACCGCGTGGACGAGCGTCCCCTTGAGGGCCGCCGGGCTCGGCGCCTCCGGGAGCTGGTCCACCGCGCGGAACCGGAACTTCAGGGGGCACTGCTTGAAATCGTTCGCACGCGAGGCGGAGACGGCTGCTCTCTTCATGGACGTAACGCTAGTGCGCCCCGCCCACACGAACGCCCGCCCTCCACAGGCGAGTGCCGCCGATCCCGCCCTGGCCCGTACCCTGTTCCCATGGGTGGAGCGCCGTGGCGGATCGGGAGGATCGGACGCACCCCCCTCTTCCTGGACCGCTCCTGGCCGATCGGCGTGCTCCTGCTCGCCTCCCTCTACTTCTCCGGCCTCACCGCCGGGGGGCATGACACCACGCGCGCCCTGGCCCTCGCCGCCATCCTGACGGGCGGGCTGTTCCTCTCCGTCTTCATCCACGAGCTCAGCCACGGGGCCGCCGGCCGAGCCCTGCGCCGCCCGCCCGAATCCATCACCCTCACGCTGTGGGGCGGGTACACCACCTTCCGCGGCGCCGAGCGCGGCCCCGGCGCGATGGCGCTGACCGCCCTCGCGGGCCCCGCCTCCAACCTCCTGCTCGCGCTCGCGCTCGACCAGTTCATCGGACTCGGCCGCGCCGCCGGGTGGGGCTGGGTGGCGTTCCTCGCACCCCTCGCCCTCGTCAACCTCATCATGGGCCTGTTCAACCTCGCCCCCGGCCTGCCCATGGACGGCGGCCACCTGGTGCACGCCGCCGCGTGGAAGCTCACGGGCAGCCGCGATCGTGGCATGCTGATCGCCGCCTGGTCCGGGGTGGTCCTCGCGATCGCACTCGGCGCGTGGGCGCTCCTCCAGGCCACCCAGCGGGGACTCGCCGGCGGCACCATATGGCTGTTCGTGATCGCGTTCGTGCTCTGGGGCGGCGCCCAGCGCGCCCTCCAGCACGCCCGGGCCCGCGTCTCCGTGGCCACCCTGGACCTCCAGCGCGTCATGGTGGAGGTCCCCGTCCTTTCCCCGACGACGCCGCTCTCCCGGGTTCCAGCCGCAGGTGCGGTCCTGGTGGAGGGTGGGAACGTGGTGGGCGTGGTGCTCCCCGAGGACCTCGCCCGGGCCGCCGGCTCCACGCTCCCCGCCTCCGCAGCATCGCGGGTGCTGCCGGCCGAGGCCGTCGTCGGGGCGCGGTACGGGGCGGACGCCGCCGCAGAGGTATCGATGGCGGCGCGGGCGAGCTCCGTCGTCGTCTACCTGGACGGGGGGCGGGCGTGGCTGGCAGGTGTGGGG